>JBIIYI010000354.1:0-3711 GCA_044346895.1 Phycisphaerales bacterium | reverse complement strand
TAGCGGGCCGAGCTCCGTGCATAGCGGGCCGAGCTCCGTGCACAGTGCCTCGAGCTCCGTGCATAGCGACCCGAGGCTGGCTCAGCTCTCCGAGCGACTACGGGCACGAAAGCGCATGCCCCCGGCCGAGCTCGAAGAGGGCCTCCTGGCGCTTTGCGAAGGACGGTACCTCACCGGGGCCGAGCTTGCCGCGCTGACGGGACGCTCCGCGGAAACACTCCGCTCCCACTACCTGAACCGGCTCGTTGCAAGCGGCAAATTGAGCGTTCGCTTCCCCGAGAACCCAACCCATCCGGGCCAAAGCTACACGAGGGGAAAGTAGGTTTACGGTTCGCGCAATACTCCGGGCGCGACCGCCGCGTCGACGCGGTCTGGACGCACAGTCGGTCGGTGACGACGCGAGACGTTGCGCCGCACTACGTGCCCCCAGACGGCAGCGTCGACATCTTCGTGCGATGGTCGGGCGACGACGCTCCCGGCGTGTTCGTCCATGCGCCAGCTCTTCGCTTTCACCTCGCCGATATCCCGGCCGAGGACAGGCTCGTTGGGGCCGCTTCAAGGTAACCCGCTCACGAGGGGCGTGTAGCGGCGAGGCCTGCGGGCATGGGAGGCAAGGCGGCGGAGGATTCCGCCATGCCGAATGCGTCGCCGATACCGTCGTACCGCACGAGTCGCCGCTGGACCAAAGAGGAGGCAGTCGCTGCGCTGGCAGCGCTCGCGGCGTCGGGGCTGTCAATGCGCGCCTTCGCTTCGCGTGAGGGATTGGACGTTCAGCGGCTCTACCTTTGGCGCCGCAAGCTCGAAAAAAAGAATAAGCCGGCGCGACCGCCGTTCGTCGAGGTTCGCGCGAGCCATTCGGAGCGCGTCGAAGTCGTTCTCCGCTCGGGGCGGGTTTTGCGCTGCGCGGAGGAAATCTCCTCGAGCGTGCTCCGCAGGTTCATCGAGGCTCTCGAGGAGCAAGAGGGATGCTGATCCTGCCGCCGAGCGTGCGCTTGTTCGTGGCCACGGAGCCGGTCGACGGACGTAAGGGCGCGGACAGCTTGATGGTGATCGTCCGCGACGTCTTCGGTCACGACCCGCTCAGCGGCCACTTGTTCATCTTCTTCTCGATGCGTCGAGATCGCGTGCGCATCGTCTACTGGGATCGCAATGGCTTTGCTACGTGGACCAAGAGGTTGGAGCGTGGCCGATTCACGCTCTCGTTCGGTACGGAGGCGAAGCACCTGTCGCCGATCGAGGCCGCGGAGCTCTCTCTCATCCTCGAGGGCATCGATCTCGCGGGTGCACGTCGACGCCCGCGATGGACGCCATCGCCGAAGGCGACCTCTCCGCAACCGGCATTGAATCCCTGAGCGAGACGTCCGTATCGAGATCCGATGGAGACGTGAGCCACGCACCTCGTCGGATGTACGGTACATGCAGATCGCGTCGAGAGCGCGAGGCTTATCCTGCCGATGAAGACGACTCCGCCCATCACGTCACCCTACGCGCCTGATCTCGAGCAAGTACGCATGTGGCTCGAGAAGATGATCGCCGCGCTGCGTTTCGTGGAGCTCGTCTCGTCGATCGTCGCCTTCATCGGTCGGATGTGCATCGTCAATGCCGAGTTGACGAAGAAGCTTGCGGAGGTTCAGCGCAAGAAGCCGAAATCCGAGTCGCTCGAACGCCTCGAGCGCCAACTCGTGCTCCCACTCGGGCCGCTTGGGCAAGTTCGCGCGCGTCCACGTGACAATGGCGACGACAACAGAGAGAAAAAGGAGCGCAAAAAGCGCGAGGGGCATCCCGGACGAGGGGCTCCGCCGCCTCACATCGAGCGCGTCACCGTCCTCAACCCCGTGCCGCCCGATCTCCGCCTTTGTCCGCTTTGCGGCGCAGAGATGAAGACCGTTGGACACTCACGCTGCACGATCCTCAATCTGATCCCCGCCAGAGTCATTGCTGAAGAGCGCCTCGACGAGCGCGTCGCCTGCCCGAACGACGACACCATCGTGTCCGCCCCCGTGCCCCGGGCCATCGTCGATCGCGGCAAGCTGGGCGACACTCTCATCGTCGAAGCGCTTGGCGACAAGTACCTCGAACACACGCCTGTCGAGCGCCAGTGCTCGCGATGGCTTTGCTACGGCGTCGACATCGACCCGCAGACGCTTGGCCGAAGCGTCGGCGCCGCCATCGATCTGCTCTCTCCCGTCGCGCGTGCAATCAAAGAGCAGACGCGCGGACCTGGCCTACTTGCCACCGACGCCACCGGCATCCCCGTCCTCGACCCCAAGACCCCCGACGGGATCCGGCTCGGCACCATCTGGTGTTGGACGAATGCTCGATGGGTCACCTTCGATTACTCCGCGAAGGGAGACTCGGACAGCGTTCGTCGCTTCCTCGGCGACCAGCTCGCACGCACCGTTCAGTGCGACGGCACCAATATCACGACGTTCATCGAGCGCGCGGGAGGGAAGCGTCCGGGCTGCTGGTCGCACGGTCGCCGCCGCCTCGCCGAAGCCGCGCGCGCCGGAGATCAGATCGCGCTCGAAGGGCTCCGCATCATCGCCCGCATCTTCGTCGTCGAGCGCGCGGCGACACTCGCCGGCGACACGGCGGAAGAGCGGCGCGCACGCCGTCAGATGCACACGCGACCGATCCTCGACGAGCTCCGTGTCTGGCTCGATGAGCATCGCGCGGTCGTTCCACCGAAGACGCCTCTTGGCAAAGGGCTCGGCTACCTTCATCGCCAGTGGCAGCGCCTTCTGCTCTTCCTCGAGGACGGAAACATCGAGGCGACGAACAATCGGCGTGAGCGTGAGCTTCGAAGGCTCATCCTCGGAAGGAAAAACTGGCTCTTCGCCTGGCTCGACGAGGGCGGCATACGCACCGCCAACATCCTCACCATTATCGCGACGGCCATCGCGCACGACCTCAACCCGCGCGCCTACCTTCATGTCCTCACGAAGGCCATTGTGGGTGGATGGCCGCAGGCGAAGTTGCGTGACCTGCTTCCCGATCGAATCCTCGTTTCACACCCCGAGCTCTACGTCGGCGACCCGGACGTGCTTCCGTCCTCCGAAGTGCCCGCGCTCGGAGCCTGAGACTCGTGGGTCGACAACGCCGCGGGCAGCGCTTTCGTCGCCGCCTCGGGTGCTTCGGTCGCGTCCTCGTGTATCGCCTCGCGGATCACCTCGTCCGCGAGCTCGTCGAGATGCGCCTCGAGCTCTTTCGACAACGCAAGGAACTCGGGCCACAGCGTCCGCTTATGGAATGTCCTCGGCGCACGGACTTGTACCGTCGAATATCGTCGACCACGCTCGCGGTACGGCTCGAGACCGTATCGACGACATAGCGCCGTAAACAACCGCCGGTTCCACCGGTCCTCGATCCGATAGAGCACCTCGATATCCTGCTCGCGACCGCGGAGCTCCTCGAGTCGAGCGCGTATACGCTCCGCAGCTCGCCGGGCCGCTTCCCGCTCGCCGTCAACCTTTGTCCCCGCGTGGAGTGCCTCCAGTTTCCGCAGCTTCTCGATCAGGGTGCCTTCGACAAACACGGCGGCAACGTATCCGACCACGAGCCATCTCGCGACCCTCTCGGCCCTCCCTTAACCTCGCGACGGATGCTGACTGCCACGACTGCCACCCCTCTCGCCGCCGCTCAACCCCGAATCATGACGCCCCTCGTGAGCGGGTTACCATAGATCGCGAACGACTCCTTCTGCTCGCGTCG
>JBIIYI010000353.1:0-3721 GCA_044346895.1 Phycisphaerales bacterium | reverse complement strand
ACGCCGCGCTCCGAAAGTTGATCGGCGACGGCGCGGTCGAGAAGGTGAGCCGCGGCCAGTACCGCGCGAAGGGAAGCGTCGATGCAGCGGGAGCGTGAAGCCCCCCAGCGGGAGCGTGAAGCCCCTTCGCGGGAGCGTGAAGCCCCCCAGCGGGAGCGTGAAGCCCCTCAGCGGGAGCGTGAACCACTGCGGCGGGAGCGTGCGTCAAGCCGTCACCCGCGTGCGATGCGGGCGATCCTCGCATCGGCGATGGGTGCGCTCGCGCTCGCCTGTCTCGTGGGTTGCGCCGGAGGTGGCGCGGCGACGAAGTCGGGCGATCCAGCAGTTTCCGCATCACCCGGAACCACGGCCCGAATCGCCGGCGAACCGACGCTCGCACCGCCGGGTGCTCCGCGCGCACTCGGTGCCGTGGAGCGGGTCGACCTCCGCGCGTTCGATCTCGCATCGGCGTTTCCGAAGCGAAACCTCGATCGGCGCATGTCCTTCCTCGCGGCCTGCGACGTCTCGCTCAACACCGAGAACGCGGATGCGAAGCGCGACGTGCGCGCGCTGCTCGACGCCTATCGCGAGGCCGACGATCCCGCGCGGTTCGCCGAACTCGTGCTCGAGCGGTTCGAGGCGACACGCACGTCGCCTGCGCAGCCGACCGAGCTCGACGGCCTGATGACCGGCTACGCGACGCCGATCGTCAACGTGCGTCTCTCGCCCGACGACGGGCCGGACGCGCGCTTCCGCTTCCCGATCTTCGCCGATCTCCGCGGATTCGACGACGCGCTCGCCGTGGCGCCGCGCCGCGAGATCCTCGCGTCCCCGAAGGCGCGCGAGCGCGCGATCGCGTGGATCGACGATCCGATGGCGTGGGCCCTCGTCGAGACGAACGGCACCGCGATCCTCCGGATCGACGGCACGCGCAAGGACATCCCCATCTCGCGCGTCGCGACCAACGGCCGCGCGTTCCGCAGCGTCGGCAAGGGGCTCGCCGAGCGCGGTCTCGTCGACCCGAAGACGGCGACGCTCGTCGACGTCGCGCGCGCGGCGGATGCGAATCCGCGCGAGGCGGAGGCCGCTGCGCTCGAGAACGAACGCGTCGTCTTCTTCCGGATCTGCGATCCGGCGGATTTTCCGCCCGTGCTCGGGATTCCGAAGGGCGAACTCGTGAGCGGCTACTCGTGCGCGGCCGACCAGTCGGTGTATCCGCCGGGAAGCGTGCTGCTCGTCACCGAGCGCGATGCGAAGGGCGCCGCGCGTCCGGTGCGCATCCTCTTCGTGCACGACGCGGGTGGTGCGATCTCGGGGCCGCAGCGCGTCGATGCGTACTTCGGCTCGGGAAATGCCGCGATCCGCGAGGCCGGTGCGATGCGGTTCGAGGTCGACGTGATTCGGCTGAGGGCGCGGTGACGCCGGAACGACGCGGCGATTCGATCGAGGAGCGCATCCGTTCGCTCCCGCGCGATGCGCGCGATCGCGCGGAGTACGGCCAGGTCGGGCCAGCCTCCGTCGACGAGGTCGCGCCGTCGCCCGTCCTACGTTGGTCGCGCCGCGCGCGGTGGATTGCACTCGCGTCGCTCGCGATCGCCGAGGTCGTGCTCTGGACGCGTGCGATCTCCTGGTATCCAAGCCTGCCCGAGCGCTTCCCCATCCACTTCGACGCCGCGGGCGCGCCGGACCGCTGGAGCGCGCGCGGCCCGTCGTGGTTCCTCCTGCCGGCGCTTTCGCTCGGGATCCTCGCGATCTTCGCGCTGATCGCGTGGTCGATCGGTCCGCTCGCGCGCGGAGCGCCGGGGCTCGTGAACGTGCCGCGCAAGGATCTCTTCATGCGGCTTCCGCCCGCGGCGCGCGAGCGCGTGCTCGTCCCGACGCGCGCATACCTCGTCTGGGTCGTCTCGCTCGTCGCGTGGCTCTTCGTCTGGATTCTCGAGGGATCCGCGCGTGTCGCGGTCGGACAGGCGGCGACGCTCTCGTCGTGGCCTGTCTTCGTGTTTCTCGCGCTCGTACTGACGACGCTCGTGCCGCTCTACGCAGCGACGTCGCGCGTCATGAAGGACGCGGCGAGCCGCGAGGACACTCCCTGACCGCGCGGATCAGCGGTGCCTGCGGACGCCGCGCGCGACGAGCGCGTTGCCTTCCGAGGCGTGCGCGCCGGTGAATCGCTCCATGAGCGGATCCCACTTGAGCGGCTTCCCCACCTCGTAGCCGATGTTCGCGAGCTGGCAGATCGTCGCGGTGCGGTGACCCGTCTCGGCCGTGCAGATCGGATCGCGGCCCTCGCGGATCGCGGCGAGGAAGTCGGCGATGTGCGAGGCGTTGCGCGGGAGGCGCAGCTCGTTCCCCTTCGGTTCGGCGAGGATTTCGGGCGCATCCGGCGCGCTGCGGTCGGTGCCTCTGTAGGCGCGCAGGTGGCCGCGCGAAACCTCGATCGTGCCGTCCGAGCCGAAGAACGTGCAGTCGGTCGGTCCGCCGTGGACCATCTCGACGCCATCGGCGTAGATGAAGCGCAGGCCGGTCTTCATGCCGTCCGCAGGCGGAAGGACCTCGCGCGGACCGCTCTCGTCCATCGAGAGCGCCCACTGCGCGATGTCGAAGTGGTGCGCGCCCATGTCGGCGAGGCCGCCGTTGCAGTACTCGCGGTAGTTGCGCCAGGCGGGATAGTGGCCGTGCACGCCGATCGGGCAGAGCGCGCTCGCGAACCCGCGCTCCGGCGCCTGTCCGAGCCATCCCTCCCAGTCGATCCCCTCGGGCAGCGGCTCGGTGGGCAGGTCGCAGGGCTTCGGCGGCTCGCCGACGCCGATCGTGATGCGCGAGATCCGTCCGATCCGTCCGTTGCGCACCGCCTCGGCGGCGCGCACGAACATGTGCCCGTACTCGCTGCGCTGCTGCGAGCCGGTCTGGAAGCGGATCCCGGTGGCGCGCGCGGCGTTCGCGATGGCGCGGCCCTCCGCGATCGTCAGCGAGAGCGGCTTCTCGCAGTAGACGTGCTTGCCCGCGAGCGCCGCGACGATCGCGGGCTCGGCGTGCCAATGGTCGGGCGTCGTCACGATCACGACGTCGAGCCGCGGATCGTGCACGACGTCGCGCCAGTCCTTCGCGGCGCGGCATGCGTCGTTTCCCCGCCGCTCGTTGACGCGGCGGACGCCTTCCGCGGTGCGCGCGTCGACGACGTCCGCGACCGACAGGATCTCGAACGCGCCGTCGTCGAGGAATCCGTTGTAGATCTCCCGCGCCCGCACGCCGAAACCGACGATGCCCGCCTGCAGCTTCCCGTTGCGCAGCGCGCGCGGTTCCGAGACGCGCGGCCGTGGCGCAGCCGTCGGATCCGCGCCCGCGCCTGCGTCTGCTTCTGCGCTCCGCACGGAGGCGAGGGCGGGCGCGGCGGCCGCGGCCAGCGCGAAGGTGCGGATCGCCTCTCGACGGGTCGGGTGGAGCTCGCTCATGCACCGAGCGTCGCAGGTCGCGCCGGCGAAGGCAAGTCGATCGGGGCTGATTTCACGATGGAGCGGCGGCCCGCGACGCGTCTCAGTCGAGGACGCCCCAGTTCGCGAGCAGGATCGAGAGATCCGCGCTCGTGACCGTGCCGTTCCCATCGACGTCGCCGGCCGCGTTCGACGTACCCCAGTGGAAGAGCACGAGCGCGAGGTCGTAGTTGTTGACCGTTCCGTCGAGATTGAGGTCGCCGAGCGCACGCTCGCAGCGGTCGAAGCGGCCGTCTGCGTCGGTGTCGGTC
>JBIIYI010000352.1:0-3723 GCA_044346895.1 Phycisphaerales bacterium | reverse complement strand
GATCCCCGACGAATGCGAGCGAACCGACCGCCGTGCGCCGCTTGCGGGCTACCTCGTCATGGCCAAGCAGACGCCGACGACCGGCGCGCGCGAACTGCCGACGTCCAACTCCGCAGGCTGCCAGTTCGTGATCCTCCACGCACCGATGGATGAGATCGACGGGCGCTACACGGTGTTCGGACGCGTGACGAGCGGCCTCGAGATCGCGCGTGAGCTGACGGCGGAGGACACGGCGGTCGCCGCGCGCGTGGTTCGCAAGCGCGACCACGACTACAAGGGCGTGCGGCTCTCGACCGCGGCCGAGGGCGACTTCGCCATGCCGCGATCGAAGGCGGAAGGCGGCAATCGCCTTCCGCCGGCGCCGCCTGCGGCGACGAGCGGCGCGGCGGGAGCGCCGGCGGGCGGCATGATCAATCTCGGTCCGACCCCGAACTCGAAGCCGACTCCCCCGAAGCCGACCGCTCCCTGAAGCCCGCTCCGTGGCGGATCATCCGTGGAGGATCATCCGTGCGCCGATCGCCGCATGCGGCGCCGCGACGTGGGACGCGGACAAACCGCGCGGAACGCGCGGCGGTGGCGGCTCGCGTCGGTCTCGCCTCGACAGGATGGCACGGGTGCGGCCTCGGCGGCCGGGCGTCAGTCGCGCGACTTCTCGATCACCGCGTTCGTTTCCGCGCAGTACCGGTACGTGCAGCCGGGTTCCTCCTCGCGCGTCGGCTTGTGGCTTCCGTCGCAGAAGGGGAACTTCTTCGAAAGCCCGCAGGCGCAGACGAAGATCGGCTTGTCCGAAGGCTCGACCTTCACGGGTCCGGTCGCATCGAGTTTCACGAGTCTGGCCATGTGTTCTCCAGTGCGCCGCGCGGCGGCGGCAGGTTGCGTCCTGTGTCGTTGCAGCGGGCTTCACGGCGGGTCGCACGTGCATCGCGAGGGGTTCGGCGCGACCAACCCCCGTCTCAGTGCTCGAGATCGGCCTCGCCGAAGAGGCGGAAGCCCTTTCGCCGGAGGATCTGACCGGCAAGCGTGTTGTCGTCGGTCGAGAGGACGACCGTCGCCACGCCCGCCGGCCGCGGCATGGTCGGATACGCGAAGTGGATGTTGAGTTCGGCCGCAAGCAGGAACTTGCACAGGTGGTGCAGTTCGTGGTCCTTCGAGAGTTCGGCGACGAGTACGTCCGTCTCGCACAGCGAGAACTCGTGCTTCTCGAGGATCTCGCGCGCCGTCGCGGGGCGGTCGACGAGCATCCGGATCACCGCATAGTCGGAACTGTCCTGGATCGAGATCGCCCGCACGGCGATGTGCCCCTCTTCATCGAGACTCGTGAGCAGTTCGAGGAGCTTCCCGACGCGGTTGTCGAGGAAGACGCTGAAGTGCCGCACCATCGGCGGCGCGTAGCCGATCTCGGTGTCGGAAGGAAGCATCGCCATAGGCCGGGAATGCTAACCGAAGCCGCCCGGTCGGGGCGAAGGGCATTCCTTCCCGATTCGGTTCGGCCTCCGGTCGAGGTCGAGGCTGAGGTCGAGATTGAGATCGCGCGAGCGATCCCGACCGCGGCGCCGAGGCGCTCAACTCCAGTTCGCAAGCAGCGTCGAGAGATCGGCCGCGTCGACCGACCCGCTGCCGTCGAAGTCCGCCTCGCCCTTGCCGCCCCACTGGGAGAGCAGGATCGAGAGGTCGGCGGCGCCGACATTGCCATCGCCGTCGAGATCGAACGGATTGATCGGGACCCACGGACCGACGAGCGTGCAGGACGCGAGATTCGCGTTGAGCGTCACGGTCAACGCCGTCACGCCCGCCGGGAGCGACGCCGGATCGATCACCGTCGTCACGGGGGCGAGCGTGCACTGGTCGAACTTCATTGCGTTCCCCGCGAGCGCCGACACGCGGCACGCGAAGTTCGGGTTCGCCGCGTTGGCCAGCACGCCGGAGGTCGTCGCGACACCGGTGGTCGCGTAGTCTCCCGTGACGAAGAAGGGTGCCGCGGGGAAGCTCGCCTGCCCGGTCGCGCTGAGCGTGGAGGAGACCGGCGCGGTCGTCTCGAGGAAGAGGTTGGTGAGCGCGATGTCGAGCGACTGGCAGCCGAGGAACGGAAAGCAGAAGAGATCGAAATGGAACGACGCGTCGCTCGGATCGATGCGGAGGGTATCGAGCGTGATCGCGCTCCACGGCGGGGCCTGCTCGGGAACGCGCGCATCCGAGAAGGCGACGGTCTGCAGGACCTTCGTGTCGCTGTCGGAGCTGGTGCCGAGCGAGGTCGAGACGGTGACGGTCATCGTGACCGTGACGGTCGTCCCTGCAGGCGAGACCAGAGACGCTGTGCTTTCGCCAAAGGCCGGTGCCGCGCACGTGATCGCGGCGAGCGTGGCGAGCGTGGCGAACTTGGCGGACATGGCGATTGCGGCGGAACCCCACCGCGACTTCGAGACTGAACTCGGCGCTTGCATCCTGACCATGATCGACTCCTTCTCGTCCTGGAGGCGGCGACGAACCGCCGACTCGTGCGCGGTCCGGGCACCCTACCGCAGGATTCCGCGTTTGCGAAGTCGCCTCCGTGAAATCGACGATGGAGCAGGCCGGGCGCCTTCCGGATGCGACGGCGCCGGCAGCCGCCGCCACCGACCGGATAGGCTGCATCCATGACCGCTCCCCACCGACGACCGCCCCGGACCGCCCTGAACAGCGCGACCCTCGTCGCCATGGCCGCGCTTCAAGGCGCACTCCCCCCGTCGGTTGCGGTCGCGTTCGATGGGCCGGACCCGTTGCCCGCGCGCGTCGAGCGCAGGGACGACGCTCGGTCGCAGGGCGCTCCCACGGCCACGCCCGCGACAACGGCCGCGCCTGCATCCGCGCCCCCGCCCGCGCCCGAGGCCGACGCCGACGCCGAGGCGACCGCGCGATTCGATGCGCTCGTGCGCGAGTACGAGGCGTGGCGCATGACCGTCTATCCCGAGATGGCGCTCCGCCGCGGCGATGAGACGCGCGCGGGCGAGCTCACGGACGCGTCGCTCGCCGGAATCGCGAAGCGCCACGCGCAGGTCGCGATCTTCCTCGAGGATCTGCGCGCGATCGATGTCTCCGGTCTTTCGCCGGCGGATCGGCTCGACCACGACCTTCTCGCGCGCGAACTCTCGCTGTCGGTCGATGGGCATCGCTTCAACGGATGGCTCATGCCTGTCGGCGGCCGATTCGGTCCGCACACGGACATCCCTCAGATGGGCGATCTCGCGACGTTCGCCGATGTCGGCGACTACGAGGCCTACGCGAAGCGGCTGGCGGGAGTGCCCGGGATGCTCGAGCAGACGATCGAGGTGATGCGGCGCGGGCTGGAGGAGGGCGTCGTTCCTCCGCGCGTCACCGTGCTCGACGTACCCGCGCAGATCCGGGCCGCGCGACAGGGACTCGGCGACGCGCTGCGCAAGCCGTTCACGAAGATGCCGCGCACGATCTCCGACGCCGATCGCGCGCGGCTGCGCGCCGAGGTCGAGCGCTGGATCGATCCGATCGACACCGCGCTCACGCAGTTCGAATCGTTCTTCGCCGACGAGTATCTGCCGAAGTGCCGCGAGTCGATCGGCGCGAGCGACATGAAGGACGGTGCGGCGTGGTACGCGCATCAGCTGCGCGTGCATACGACGACGGGGATGAGCGCCCGCGAGATCCACGAGACGGGCATCGCGGAAGTCGCGCGAATCCGTCGCGAGATGATGGACGTGATCGCGCGGACCG
>JBIIYI010000351.1:0-3745 GCA_044346895.1 Phycisphaerales bacterium | reverse complement strand
GATTCGGCGAGAAGGAGCGCGCGGCCGCGGTGCCGAAGGATGGCGAGACGTGGCGCGTCAACTTCTCGCGCGTGCAGTGGCAGCACAACTGGGAGTGGAAGACGGCGCCGAAGCCCCTCGGACACGACGCGGAGAAGCCCATCAACGACCACTTCCGGCAGGAGCCTCCGAAGCCGGGGGACGCGACCGAAAACGCCGGGAAGCCCCGTTACGAGAAGGTTCCCGGCAAGCCCGAGGACAACTGGGTCTGGACGCCGCAGTGGCAGATCGACATGCACGATCCGCGCTGGTGGGGCCACGTGAAGTTCGTGCGGTAGTTCGGCCTCGCGTGCGGGCGCGGAGCGAGCAGGGCGGGGCGAGAGCGGAGCCGGGCGCGGGCGGATGAAGCGCGGCAGCGGTGGCGGGCGGCGCGTCCGCGAAACGTCCGTGAGGCATCCTTGAAGCAGCCTTGAAGCAACCTTGAAGCAACCTTGAAGCATCCGGGACGCGGAACCAAGGTCCGATTCCCGCGACATGGTCGGGTTCGGGAGCACTTCCGGCGACCTCGCGCCGGATTGCAAGTATGTTCGTCCCATGGAACGCTCGTCGGTCACCCGCACCACCCGGTCAGCCGCATCCCGGATCTTCGAGGAGATCGGGCTCGTGCCGCAGCAGGGAAACCTGTTCCACGAGACGACGGAGCGGCTGCTGCACGCGGCGGACCTCGTCGGGCTGCGGCATCACCAGCAGATCATCCTCGCGCAGCCGAAGAACGAGGTGATGGTGCAGTTCCCGGTCCAGATGGATGACGGTCGGCACCGCCTGTTCAAGGGCTACCGCGTGCAGCATTCGAACGCGCTCGGGCCCTTCCTCGGCGGCATCCGCTTCGCACCGAGGCTCGCGCTCGACACGGTGAAGGGGCATGCGCTCCTCGCCACGCTGCGTTCGTCGATCGTGCGCGTCCCGTTCGGCGGCGCGTTCGGCGGCGTGAAGGTGCATCCGCCGGAACTCTCGCAGGGCGAACTGATGCGCGTCACGCGCCGCTACTGCAGCGCGATCAGCCACCAGCTCGGTCCTGCGTACGACGTGATCGCGCCCGACGCGGGTACGGACAGCCAGGTCATGGCGTGGTTCTTCGACACGCTCGCGCAGACCACGCCCGAGCCGTCGCGGCAGGACCAGTCGCGCACGGTGATGGGCAAGCCGGCGGAACTCGGCGGATTCGGGCCGCGCGGACGCACGCTCGCCGCGGGCGTGCTCGCGGTGCTCGAGGAACTGCTCGGCGAATCGATGCTCGAGCTCGGCACCGCGCGCGTCGCGGTCGTCGGCTTCGGACACGCGGGAAGTGCGGTCGCGCGGCTCCTCGCCTCGCGCGGCGCGCGCGTGACGGCGGTGCTCTGCACGGGTGCCGCGCTGTACGAGCCGGGCGGGATCGACGTGCTTGCGCTCGCGCAGCATCGCGCGCGCACCGGAGGGATCGACGGCTTCGAGGGCGCGACGAGCGTGATGGAGCGCGACTTCTGGGATGCGGCCGCCGAGATCGTCGTGCTCTGCGCCGACGACGGTGCGCTCGACGCCGCGCGGGCCGAACACTGCCGCGCGCGCATCGTTGCCGAGGTCGGCGGTGCGAACATCACCGCCGACGCCGAGGAAGTGCTCGTGCGGCAGGGGATCGAGATCGTGCCGGACATCCTCGCGGGCGCGGCGGTCGACGTGTCGAGCGCGCTCGAATGGCAGGAGATCCGGCGGAATCCGGAGTTCCGCAAGGACGAGATGGAGGCGCACGTGCGGCGGCAGATGGTGCTCGCGACGCGCCGCGTGCAGGTGGCGCGCATGCGCTACGAGTGCGATCTGCGCACGGCGGCGACCTGCGTGGGTCTCGAGCGGATCGGCCGCGTGTACGAGCTGCGCGGCGTGTTTCCGTGATGGAGCGCTCGCGACTGGCGGCGGGGCGGCTTCGCCGCGTCCGCCGCTTTCGCTCGCTTTCGCGCGGAACGCACCAGAGGTCGCCGCCGCAGCGGCGACCGCGAAGAACACGAGCGCTCGCGACTGGCGGCGGGGCGGCTTCGCCGCGGCCGCCGCTTTCGCGCGGAACGCACCAGAGGTCGCCGCCGCAGCGGCGACCGCGACGAACACGAGCGCATGACCTTCGGCGGCGGCGGATGTTTCGTGTGGCATCACCTCCGGTGATCGACGGCCTGCGCGACGCGCGATCCGCTCCCGCTACACTCCGCGACCCATGACGATCTTCAGCAGGATCATCGCCGGCGAGATTCCGTGCCACCGCGTGTACGAGGACGAACACGTGCTCGCGTTCCTCGACATCGGCCCGCTCTCCGACGGACACCTCCTCGTGATTCCGAAGGAGGCGAAGGCGCAGATCGACGAGCTCTCCGACGAAAGCGCCGCCGCGATCGGCCGCGTGCTGCCGCGCCTCGCGCGCGCCGTGATGGCCGCCACCGGCTGCACCTCGTACAACGTGCTGCAGAACAACGGCGCCAGCGCGCATCAAGCCGTGATGCACGTCCATTTCCACATCATTCCGAAGATCGGCTCCGCCGGTCTCGGCGTCGGGTGGAACGCGGGCAGGCTCGACGCCGCGCGCGCGGCCGAACTTGCCGCAGGGATGAAGGCGGCGCTCGCGCGATGAGCCCATCGGATTGCCCGGCCATCCGTCGCGACTGGAACGCGCTTCCGCTCGTCGAACTCTTCGACGCGCTCGCTCGCGCCGACGCGGAGCGCGCGGTCGAGCGTGCGCTCGAGGAGGATCTTGGCGCCGCGGATGCGGGCGCCTCGGCGGACGTCACGAGCCGCGCGACCATCGCGCCGGATGCGCGAGGCCGCGCGCGCATCGAGAGCCGCGCGGACGGAGTGCTCTGCGGAGTGCGCATCGCCGAGATCGTGGCGCGCCGCGCGGGGCTCTCTTTCGCCGCGCATCGCGCCGACGGAGACCGCCTCGTGCGCGGAACGCGCGTCGCGACGGTCGAGGGCCCGCTCGCGGCGCTGCTCGCGCACGAGCGCACGATGCTCAACTTCCTGACGCTCCTGTCGGGCAATGCGACGCTCGCCGCGCGATTCGTCGAGGAGACGCGTGGGACGCGCGCATCGATCTGCGACACGCGCAAGACGATCCCCGGCCTCCGCACGCTGCAGAAGTACGCCACCCGTTGCGGCGGCGCGATGCTGCACCGGATCGGCCTCTACGACGCCGTCCTCCTCAAGGACAACCATCTCGGGAGCTTCGGCGCGGACGACCTCGCGACGCGCGTCCGTGCCGCGGCCGTGCGCGCGCGCGCGGAGGGCGACGTGGCCTTCGTCGAGTGCGAGGTCGATTCGCTCGAGCAGTTCGACGCGGTGCTCGCGCTCGCGCTGCCAGGGCCGGACCGCGTGCTCGACATGATCCTCCTCGACAACATGGACCCCGCGATGCTCGCCGAGGCGGTGCGCCGGCGCGACGCGCGGGGCGCGGCGGTGCTTCTCGAGGCCTCGGGCGGCGTGCGTCTCGACACCGTGCGGCGCATCGCGATGAGCGGCGTCGATCGCATCTCCGTCGGGGCGATCACGCACTCGGCCTCCGCACTCGACCTCGGGCTCGACATCGAGATCGGCCACGGAGGAGATTCCGGCGGCGCGCGTCACTCGACCGGGGCGGAGCGATGAACGGCCGCGGTTCCGCCGGTGCGGCGGAGGATGGCCGCGAACCCGCGCGCTGGCGGCGCGCGCTTTCCGAAGCCTGCGCGCGCACGACGCTCTTCCGCGAGGCGTT
>JBIIYI010000350.1:0-3747 GCA_044346895.1 Phycisphaerales bacterium | reverse complement strand
CGGCCCTCGGAAGTCAGCGGACGCCGGCGATCGTCGGGCCACGCGGCGGAATCCCGCTCGAAGGCCTTGGCATGACGGACGAGGATGAGTTCCATCGGAAACCTCGCGGAACGGGTGCGGCGCGGAAGGGGCCAAGGTAGCCGATCGGCGTGGATCTGCGATATTCCCCGCATGGCGTCCGAGGTTCTCTTCACAAACGCCCGCATCCTCACGCTCGCGCAGCCGACCGCGCGCGCCGGTTCGACGGGAGGTCCGCGCCGCGGACACGCCATGCGCGATCTCGGCGTCGTCGAGCGCGGCCACGTGCATGTCGTCGACGGCCGCATCGCGGCGGTCGGCGCGGGCGACCCGCCGCCCGAGCTGCGCGCCACGCGGCACGATTGCGACGGATGCGTCCTGATGCCTGCGTTCGTCGACTGCCACACGCACGCCTGCTGGGGCGGCGACCGCTACGCGGAGGTGGCGGAGCGTCTGGCGGGAGTCCCCTACCTCGACATCCTCGCGCGGGGCGGCGGCATCATGTCGACGGTGCGCGCGACGCGCGCGGCCTTCGCGGGCGATCCGCTCGGCGAGGGGCTTCTCCGCATCCTCGCACGCCGCGCGCACGAGATGCGCCGACGCGGCAGCCTCGCGATCGAGGTGAAGTCGGGCTACGGCCTCGACCGCGTCACCGAACTCGAGATGCTGCGCGCGGTGCGCGCGCACGGCCGGAACGCGGAGCACGATGGCGACGGCTTCTTCGTGCCGACGTTCCTCGGCGCGCACGCGATCGACGGCGACGAGACGGCGTACTGCACGCGCGTGATCGAGGAACTGCTGCCCGAGGTCGTCGCGGAGTTCGGCCCGATCGCCTGCGACGCCTACTGCGAGAAGGGCGCGTGGAGCCCCGCGTGGACGAAGCGGCTCTTCGAGCGCGCACTGTCGCTCGGATGCCCGCTGCGCGTCCACGTCGACCAGTTCAACGAACTCGGATTCCTCGAAACCGCGCTGGAAATGGGCGCGCGCAGCGTCGACCACCTCGAGGCGACGTCGCGCGAGGGACTCGTCCGCGTCGCGCGATCGCAGTCGACGGCGGTACTCCTGCCGGGCTGCGGGCTCACGCTCGACGGCCGCTACGCGAACGGCCGCTTCCTCGTCGACGAGGGCGCTGCGGTCGCGATCGCGACCAACTGCAATCCGGGATCGAGCCCGATCGTCTCGATGCCGTTCGTCATCGCGCTCGCGGCGCGCTTCTGCGGCCTGACCCCCGCCGAGGCGATCACCGCCGCGACATACAACGCCGCGTGCGTCCTCGGCATCGAGCGCGAGACCGGCTCGATCGAGGTCGGCAAGCGCGCGCACTTCGTGCTGCTGCCGACGCACGACGAGCGCGCGCTCGCCTGCGAATGGGCGATGTCCGAGCCGTTCGACGTGTTCGCCGGGCGCGCCTTCGTGTCCTGAGGCCTTCGGTTCTGCCCGACGGATCCCCGGCCGTCGATCCGCGCGGCGCGCGCATCCCAAAGCCTTCGACCTTGGGCTGCGGTGATCCGTCGGACCGAACCCAGCGCCACGCAATTCCTGCGCACCGGACGCCTGCGGAATCGACAAAATCGGAACTCGCGGCACAAGCCCCAAAGTCGGGGCGGACGCCGCCCGATGCCTGCGCCACGCATTCGTCGCGGGCTGGTCCGCGAGACGCGCGCAGAGTCCCCCGGAGTCCAACATGTACAACACGATGCCGAACGGCTGGTCGCCCTTCAATACGCCCTCGAACACCTGCAACAACTGCCCGGGCTTCGACAGCAGCGACTGCTGCGGCGGCAACGGGTTCCAGAACAACTGGAACGGCGGTTGGAACCCCGCGTTCAACGGCCCCGGCTTCAACGGTTTCAACGGCTTCAACGGTTTCAACGGCTTCAACGGCTTCGGTGGCTTCAACGGCTTCGGCTGGAACAACACCACCCCGTGGAACGGCTGGAACACGCCGTGGATGAATGGCTCGACGAACGGCTGGACGAACGGCGCGTTCAACACGACTCCGTGGAACTCCGGCAACTGGAACTGGAACGGCTTCAACGGTTTCAACGGCTTCGGCTGGAACAACACGACCCCGTGGAACGGCTGGAACTGGAACCGCACGAACACGTTCGGCACGACTCCGAACTTCGGCTGGAGCGGCAACTCGCCGTGGAACGGCTGGAACTGGAACGGCTTCAACGGCTTCGGCGGCTTCAATGGCTTCAACGGCTTCGGCTGGAACAACACCACCCCGTGGAACGGCTGGAACACGCCGTGGACCAGCGGCTGGTTCAACTCGACTCCGTGGACCGCGAACTCGGGGTTCAACGGCTTCAATGGCTTCAACGGCTTCAATGGCTTCAATGGCTTCAATGGCTTCGGCGGCTTCGGCTGGAACAACACCGGCTGGAACGGCAACGGCAACTGGAACGGCAACGGCAACTGGAATGGCAACGGCAACTGGAACACCGAATCGACCGGCGGCTTCCACGGCACGCCGACCAACGAGCAGAACAACACCTGCGGCACGACCTCGAACTGCGGCCCGACCATGAAGGTCCGCACCGTCGCCTAAGCCGCAGCGCACGGAACCATCCACCACGCGATGCCGCCCGGGTCACTCCGAGGCGGCGTCATTTTTAGGCGGCGTCATTTTGGGGCCATCCCGAACCCGCGCGCGCCGACTCGAGCCGGGCGGCCACGCCCCTCCGAGCGGCTACCATTGCCGCCCCATGCTGGTCACCAAGCCCGAGGACATCGAGGGAGCCACGAAGGCCGCCGCGTGCGTCGTGAAGACGCACGAGAGGTTGGTCGAGTTCCTGCGCGTCGGACAGACGCTCGCCGAGATCGACGCCTTCGTCGGGCGGACGCTTGCCGATCTCGACGCCCCGAGCTGCTTCGTGGGCTACAAGATCCGCGGTCATCCGCCCTTCCCCTCGCACGCCTGCCTGAGCGTCAACAGCTGCGTCGTCCACGGGACGCACGACATGGACGCTTCGCCCCTCAAGCCGGGCGACCTGCTGTCGGTCGACATCGGCGTGCGTCACCAGGGCTGGATCGGCGACGCGGCGTGGACCTACGCGATCCGCGAGCGCGACCGGCTCGGCGAGGCGCTCATGAGGTGCGGCGTCGAGAGCCTCCGTCGCGGCGTCGCCGCGCTGAAGCCCGGGCGACCGCTCATCGACTTCGCGAAGGCCGTGCAGGGGCACGTGGAGCGCGAGTGCGGATTCGCGCTCGTGCGCGGACTCGGCGGCCACGGCTACGGCAAGGACCTGCACGGGCCACCGTTCGTCTCGAACGTCGTGCCGAGCTATCCCGGCGAATGGCCGGAGGCCTGGAAGGAGATCAAGCCCGGTCTCCTCGTCGCGGTCGAGCCGATGATCGCGGTCTCGACGTCGGAGACGCGTTCGCGCGGCCGCGAGTGGCCCGTCTACACGGCCGACGGCTCGATGAGCGTCCATTACGAGGCGGACGTGCTCGTCACTGCGCAAGGGCCCGTCAATCTCACGCAAGGACTCTTCGCGCTTCCCGAGATCGTCGGCTGACGCGCCGGCGCCGCACGCGCACGCCGGTGACGAGCGGTTCGAGGACGCGCATTTCAGACCGCACGATTCAGAACACGCTATTCAGAACACGCTATTCAGAACACGCGATTTCAACCATACGAGATCTCCCGAACATGAAGACCACGTTCGCCACCCTCCTCCCTCTCGCCGCGCTCCTCCTCGCCGGCTGCGCGGAATCCGGAAC
>JBIIYI010000349.1:0-3754 GCA_044346895.1 Phycisphaerales bacterium | reverse complement strand
CCATCCCGTGCACTTCCATCCCGTGCACTTCCGTCCCGTGCACCTCCATCCGTAGCCCTTCCGTCCGACGCATCTCCAGCCCACCCGAACCTATCTCCGCAGCGCGGCATCGCACGCTGCGACGAGACTCGAACTCTCGCCGAAGGTGGCGAGCGCGACATCGCGCACTCGACCGATGCGCATGCGTGCCTCCCCGTGCCCGACCTCGGTCGCAGTCATCGCGAGCGCCTCTCCCAGCGCAAGCTCGACCCGGAGCGTGACCTCTTCGTTCCCGGCGCGGATCGCCTGCACCGCATCGAGATCGGCGCGGAATCGCGCGATCCACTCCGGGTTCGGAATCCACGGTTCGGAACCCGCGGTGCGCTGGAGCTCCCGGGGCAGCTCGCTGCGGAAGATCGGCCCGGCGATCGGATTGGCCGAAGTCCGGGAGAGTTCGTCGCCGAAATCGACCGCAAGCAGGAGTGCCGCCTCGCGCCCCGCCTTGGCGATGGTGCTGCGAAGGAGGCTCCGCGAGGCGCTGAACATCGGATTCGAGTGCGCCGAGCCGCTGCGCGCGAGTTCGACCAGCGACGTGCGCAGGCATCGGATCGCCTCGGCCTCGTCGCCGGGCCCGTTCCGCAGCTCGAGACTGCGCGCGAGGTGGCGACGGGCGTTGCCGCGAAGGAGCAGCGATTCCGAAGTGGTCTCGTCGAGTGCGGCGATCGTCGCCTCGTGCAGCGCGATCGCCTCATCGAGGCGCCCGAGCGCGCGCAGCGTCAGCGCGAGCTGCGAGCGGCCGGGGGTCGCGGCTGGATGGCCTCTTCCGAAGTGCGCCTCGCGGATCGCGAGCGACTCCTCCGCCAGCGGCAGCGCTTCGGCGGCGCGGTCCGCGTTCGTCAGCATCATCGCCGCGTTGTGGAGCAGGCGCGCCCGATCGGTCGGGCGCAGGTCCGGCAGCGTGCGGGCGAGTTTCGCCGCCTCGACGGCCTGTTCGGTCGCTTCCGGAAGCCTGCCGGAAAGTTCGAGCGCGAGTGCGCGCGTCGACATCGCCTGCGAGAGGATCTCCGTCGCGCCAAGCGTGCGCGCGGACGCCATCGCCACATCGGCCGCAGCCAGCGCCTCCGCCGGCCGGCCGGCGAAGACGAGCGAGGTTGCGAGGACCGCTTCGCCCTCGACGCGAAGTTCGACGGGTGCGTCGATGCGGGCGATGACCTCGAGCGCCCTGCGCGCCCGATCGGGCGCCTCGATCCGTCTGGTCGTGCGGTCGAGCGCGCGCGCCTCCGCGAGCAGCGTCTGGGCGAGAGGAACGGCGTCGGCCGGATCGGTGAGAAGTTCCGCGGCCTGCGCGTACTCGCGGGCGGCCCGCGCGTAGTCGCCGATCTCGAGGAAGGCGATGCCGAGCGTCCGGCGCAGGTCGGCCTCCGACTCGCGCGGCACCCCCGCGCGCTCGATTCCGGCGGCTGCGAGCGCGATGATCTCGCGTGCGCCCGCGCGATCGCCCGCGGCCTCGTGCTCGCGCACGTTCGCGAGCAGGTCGCGGAAGAATCCGATCATCCGTTCGGCGCGATCGCGTGCCTGATCGGCCTCGGCCGCGCGCGCGACCGCGGCGTTGCGCGCGTCGCGCGCGTCGAACGCGAGGTAGGTCGACACGATCGTGCCGCCGACGATCGCGGATGCGGTCGTGGCCGCGAGCGCGGTGATCGCGCGGTGACGACGCACGAACTTCCCCGTCGCATACAGCAAGCTCGGCGGGTGCGCGTCGATCGGTTCCGCGGCGAGGTACCGCGACAGGTCGCGCGCGAACGCCTCCGCCGACTGGTAGCGCCGCACGGGGTCCTTCTCGAGCGCGCGCAGCGCGATCAGGTCGAGTTCGCGCGGAATCGAATCGCGCAGCCGGGACGGCGCGGTCGGAGTCTCGGTCCGGATCGCCTCGAAGAGCGGAAGGATCGGGAGATCCGTATCGAAGGCCGTGCGCCCCGCGAGCCCGCGGTAGAGAAGGAGGCCCAGCGCGTGGACGTCGGTGCGCGCGTCGAGCTCCTCGGGCCGGCCGGCGACCTGTTCGGGCGAGGCCCAGCCCGGCGTGCCTGCGAATCCACCCGTCCTCGTCACCAGCGGCGTGCCGGCGAGCGCCTTCGCAAGGCCGAAGTCGAGCACCTTCGCCTCGCCGCTCGCGGTGACGAGCACGTTCGAGGGCTTGAGGTCGCGATGCATCACGCCGCGCAGATGGGCAGCCGCCACCGCTGCGGCGATGTCGCCGACGGTCCGGACGATGCACGTCGTCGCGTCGGCATGCGGGCGCGAGGACCAGATCCGGTCGGCCCAGAGATCGAAGGGCTCGCCATCGATCCACTCCATCACGATCAGACGCGAGCCCTCGTCGATCGGCGCTGCGAGCAGCGCGACGACGTGCGGATGCGCGAGCGACGCGAGCGTCTCGGCCTCGCGCGCGAACCGCGCGGCCTCCACCGAGCCGCCGTCGTCGGATGGAAGCCGCTTGATCGCCACGCGCCTCCCGGTGCGCGCTTCCCGCGCCTCGTACACGACGCCCTGCGCGCCGCGCGCGACGACGCGCTCGATGCGGTAGCCGCCGAGCGTGCCGAGCGGAGATTCCGCGATCGCGCGCGAAGTGCGCGCCATCCAGTCGTCGTTCGCGAAGGCGCGCACGACGGTCGCGTCGATCCCGATCGCGCCCGCACGCTCCACTGCGTCCTCCACCGCATCCGCCACCGCGTCCGCAAGCCGCGCCGAAGCCGCCGCGCCGGCCGCCGGATCCTCGCGCGGCGTCACGACTCCTCCTCCGCGATCTGCGCCGCGACGAGCTCCTGCATGCGGTTGCGGATCCGCTGCTTCACCTTGTGGACGGCCTGCTCGCTCGTCGCGAACGCGGCCGCGACCGTCGCGACGCCATCCCCGCGCAGGAGCCGCTCGAAGATCGCCACGCTCTCGCCCGCGAACGTGCGTCGGATTTCCGCGAAGGCGACGCGGAAGTGCTGATCCATCCATTCCGACTCGAAGAGCGCGCGCGTCTCCTCGTCGTGCGCGGCGTCGGCCGCTCCGCCGAGTGCATCGAGGCTCGCAGCCGCCGCCGGCCCGGCGGGTCGCGCCGCGCGCGTGCGCAGCCGGGCGATCTCGTGGCGCGTCGCGCGGAAGAGGTAGTCGCGGAAGCGGCCGCGCGTGGGGTCGAGTTCGAATCCGCGCATCGCGCCGAGGAGCGACTGGAACACCGCCTGCGCCACGTCCTCGGCGTCCGATCGCTGCAAGCCCTGCCGCATCGAGAAGCGCACCACGAGCTCGCGGTAGCTCGACTCGAACCGGGCCCAGGCCGCCTGATCGGCGGGGTCGCGCAGGCGCGCGATGAGCGTGAGCTGGGTCTGCGGAACGGCCACGGACTCAATCTACCGCTTCGCACGCGCCTTCCGGCGATCAATCTCCTGCGGAATGGACGAGCGGTGCGCCCACCACGCGCGGACGGCGGTGGCGCCGCCGCGTTGGCCGCCGCGTTGGCCGCAGTATGGGCCGCCGCCATGGCGCCGCACCATTCCGTCGGCGCGCCTCCGACGATTCTCGGGCCTCGCGTGATCGCGCAAGCCGGATGTGGCCACGTCATCGCAGGTTTCTCGGGGCGCGTGTTCGGACGATTTCTCGCGACCGGCGGGAGCGTGTGTCATACTCCGGCGATGAGGCTGTCGGTCGTCCATCCCGAGGCGCCGCGTCGAGCGCGCCCGTACGAAATCGCCATCGTCGGCCACGCGTTCGCGGCCGCGTGCGCCGCATG
>JBIIYI010000029.1:0-12733 GCA_044346895.1 Phycisphaerales bacterium | reverse complement strand
GATCGTGTAGAGGTCGAGGCCGCGCCGCTTGAGGATGAGCGGCGCATCCGAGTGCACGAACTCTGAGAACGACGGCTTCGGCTCGGCGCGGTGCTGCCAGTGGTAGAGCGACACGACGCGGTCCCAAGGATTGCGCTCGATGCAGAAGCGGAACGAGCGGTCCCAGACGCCCGGATCGATGCGGTCGCGCACCTCGCGCGCCGACATGTGGTTGTAGAACCGCAGCTTCCGCCGCGGCTTCGTGATCATCTTCACGTAGTCGCGCAAACGGTAGTCCGACCACGGCGCGAGGTGATGCTGCGGACCGCGATGCCCGAGCTGCGTGCGCAGCCGCTCGTCCTCCTCCGTGATCGGCGTGATGATGTCGTCCGGCCCGCAGAACTTCGACAGCGCGATCTCGACCGAGGTCCCCGCGGTCTTGTTCGTCTTGAGGAAGATGAAGCGGTATCGATGCGAGAGAATCATGTTCGACCTTCGGGATCACCGGCCTCCGGCCGGCGGGACCTCGCGGACGGAAGAGGGAAGTCCGGGCCCTCCGTCGGCAGCGTACAACCGCCGCCCACGCCTCCGCGCGCCGCTCCGGCCTCCGGGTCGTGGAATCCACGCCGACGCCACCAGCCGGGATGCCGGGCGGATCGATCCTCGGCGGATCCATCGGACAGAACCTAGGATGGCCGCCTTCCTCGCGCGATCGCGAGGCGTCATGCGCTTCGAGAATGCCCCCATCGCCGCCGCCAGCGACCGCTACGACGTCGTCGTCGTGGGCGGTGGCCACGCGGGCACCGAGGCCGCGCGCGCGGCCGCCGCGGCGCTCGGCGCGGGCGCGCGCGTGGCGCTCGTCTCGATGGAGCCCGCGCGCCTCGGACAGATGAGCTGCAACCCCGCGATCGGCGGGCTCGCGAAGGGCCAGATGGTGCGCGAGATCGACGCGCTCGGCGGACTGATGGGGCTCGCCGCCGACGGCTCGGGCATCCAGTTCAAGGTGCTCAACGGCTCGAAGGGCCCGGCCGTGCGCGGCCCGCGCGCGCAGTGCGACAAGTACGCCTACCGCGCGGAGGTGCAGCGGCTGCTGGCTTCGCTCGACGGCACCCATGCCGCGATCGACATCCTCGCCGCGACCGTCGACGCGATCCTCGTCGACGCGGACGGCGCGGCGTGCGGCGTGCTGCTTCCCGCGGGCTCGCGTCGCATCGGTGCGGACGCGCGCGCCATCGCGGCGAACGCGCGCGGCGATGCGCTCGCCGAGTGCGTCCAAACGGTCGCGCTCGAATCCGCGCAGGAAACGCCGCGCACGCTCATGGCGCGCGCGGTCGTCCTCACGACCGGCACCTTCATGCGCGCCCTGATGCACACGGGCGAGGAGAGGAACGAGGGCGGCCGCATCGGCGAAGGCAGCGCGCGCGGCATCAGCGCGGCGCTCGCATCGCTCGGCTTCGAGCTCGGGCGCCTGAAGACCGGCACGCCGCCGCGCGTCGCGCGCGGATCGATCGACTGGAACGCGCTGAAGCCCGCGCCCGGCGACGACATCCCGACGCCGTTCAGCGACCGCTCGCCGCTCGCGCTCGCGGCCGGACGATTCCCGCATCTCGCGCAGATCGAGTGCCGCGAGACGGAGACCTCGCCCGCGATCCACGCGCTCATCCGCGACAACCTCGCGCGCGCGCCGATGTACTCGGGGCAGATCGACGCCGAGTGCGGCCCCCGCTACTGCCCGTCGATCGAGGACAAGATCGTGCGCTTCGCCGACCGCGACGCGCACCACGTCTTCCTCGAACCGGAATCGCTCTTCACCGACGAGGTCTACCTGAACGGGGTGTCCACATCGCTCCCGGCCGACGTGCAGCTGCCGCTCGTGCGCGGGCTGCGCGGCCTCGAGAACGCGGTGATCCAGAAGTTCGGCTACGCCGTCGAGTACGACATGGTCTGGCCGCACCAGATCGACGCGACGACGGAGACGAAGCGTGTTCCGCGACTCTTTCTCGCGGGACAGATCAACGGCACGAGCGGCTACGAGGAGGCCGGCGCGCAGGGGCTCGTCGCCGGCGTGAACGCCGCACGGCGCGCGCGCGGGCTCGAGCCCGTGCGGCTCGCGCGAAGCGACGCGTACACGGGCGTCCTCCTCGACGATCTCGTGACGCGCACGCCGCGCGAGCCGTACCGCATGTTCACCTCGCGCGCGGAGCACCGCCTCCTCCTGCGCGCGGACAACGCCGACGAGCGGCTCACGGCGCTCGGCGCCGCGTGGGGCGTCGTGGGCGCCGCGCAGCTCGCGGAGTTCGAGGAACGCATGCGGACGAAGGACGCGATCATGCGCGCGTTCGGCGAGATGCGCGAGGGCGGCGCGCGGCTTGCCGACCTCGTGAAGAGGCCGGAGGTCGACGTCGCATGGGTTGCGGAGCGCGTCGCGCGCGCGGCCGGCGCCGTGCCGACGGCGCTCGTCGAGCGCGCGATGAACGACCTCCGCTACGAGGGCTACATCGTGCGGCAGCACGCCGAAGTGCGCAGGCAGGCCGAGTACGACTCGGTGTCGATTCCCGAGTCGCTCGATCCGCGCGAGATCCGCGGCCTGCGCAACGAGGCCGTCGAGACGCTCGCGCGCTTCCGTCCGCGCACGCTCGGGCAGGCGAGCCGCCTCGCGGGCATATCGCCTGCGGACGTCACGGTGGTCGCGATGTGGATGAGGCGCATGAAACGGCCATGAAACGGGCATGAAACGGGCATGCAACGCGCGTGAGATAGCCTCGAAAGAACGACGAAAGAAGCGCGAGAGTTCGACGAGAGAACCACAAGAGAACCGCAAGAGAACCACGAGAGAACCACGAGACGCGAACATGACGCGCACCCGCGTTCACACCCGCGCCGGAAAGGACGGAACCTTGAGGAGCGACGCACGCATCGCGAAGCGATCGGACTGGAAGACCGAGCCCCTGCCTGAACGGAACGCCACGATTCCGCTCGACCGCGCCTTCACGCGCGACGAGATGGAGCGGATCCGTCGAGGCCTCGTGCCGGAGCAGATGGAGGACAAGTGGTTCGTGTTCTGGGAGGACGACACGCTCCACCTCCATCGCAGCTGGACGGGCGCGTGCATCTCCGTGGTGCGCTTCGCCACGCTCGAGGACGGCGGGGCGCGCATGGTCGAGGCGCGCGTCAACCGCGACCCGGAGCAGTACAAGGAGACCTCGGACGCGAAGGACTCCTCGACGATCCTCTCGCTCGTGAAGGTGCTTCTGCTGCGCGATCCGCCCGAGCCGCCCGCCGATGGCGGCGACCCGACGGACGCCGCGCTCAGGAACTGGAGCCTGATGGGAAGGGCCTCGCTCGGCGAGCATCCGAGCGCCGGGCGCGGCAGGTCGCGCGGGCGGCCGGGCGCACCGGCCGGGGAAGACGCGGAGCCGGCATCGCGGGCCCCCGCCACCCGCGACTACTTCGCCGAGCTCTACGTGGCCGCCCTCTTCGGCGACGCAGGCTGGTCGGTCTACTTCCCGAAGCGCGACGTCGGCTTCGACTTCATCGCCACGAAGGAAGTGCGCGGCGAGGTCCTGCTGCGTCCGGTGCAGGTGAAGGGCCTCTATTCCACGGCCGGGAAGACCGACAAGGCGGTCTACGGCTTCCGCGGCGAACTGACGGCGGTCCACGAGTCGATGGTGCTCGCGCTGCCCTACTTCCACACGGAGAACCCGCACGCGCCCGAGCACTGCGCGTTCATTCCGCTCGACCAGTGCAAGTCGCCGACGTCCGGTGGCGTGCGTTGCGAACCCGCGAAGTTCGCTGCGGGGCATGCGGTGCCACGCCGCGAATACGCGAAGTACTTCGACCGGAGCGGCCTCGAACTCGTCGAGTCCGCCGCGTGGGGACGCGGGGCCTGAGCGCCGCGCGGCCGACGCGCCCGCCTGTGCGCGCCGCCGCCGCCGCGCGCGAACGCGTGCGAACGCGTGCGAACTCCTCCGTCGATCGATTCGCCCGCGCTGCACGCCGAACCCGAGCACGAGCCCATGTCCTTCATCCAACGACTGTTCACCCGCATTTTGCCGCGCAGCTGGGCCGAAGGCATGGAGGCCGAGTCGCGCCGCTGGGTGCTGCGCTGCCCATGCGGCTTCGGGCGATCGATCTGGGAACTCGGCGGAATCCGCTGGAAGGCCGCGGGGAGCAAGCGCATCCTCCGTCGGTGCGCGCGATGCGGCAAGACGGGATGGCACACGCTGGAGAAGACCGACGCGTCGAAGAGCGGATGACGGCGCGGCGGCGCAGCGGCGCGCCGCCTCGCGCATGCGACGCCTCCCGCGCGCGACGCGATCACCACGCGCGTTTCCACGCATCCGCGCGCACGCCCGCTCAGCACATCCCTTCGACGAGGTCGACGAGCAGCCGCACGCCGTAGCCCGTCGGACCGGCGACGCAGAGATCGCCCGCGGCCTCGCTGTTCGCGACGCCCGCGATGTCGATGTGCGCGAAGGGCACGCCCTTGTCCACGAAGAAGTCGAGGAACGCCGCGCCCTGGATCGGATGCGCGAGCCGCGACGGATTCGAGTTGATGATGTCCGCGTGCTGGCTCTTCATGTGGTCCTTGTGCTCCTTCCAGAGCGGCAGGCGCCACACCTTCTCGCCGGTGCGTTCGGAACTCGACTCGATCGCGTCGCGCAGCCCCGCGTCGTCGCAGAAGTAGCCCGCGCTCCACGAGCCGAGGGCGGTGACCACGCCGCCGGTCAGTGTCGAGAGCTCGACCATCGCGGTCGGCTTGTACTTCTCGCAGCCGTACGAGATCGCGTCGGCGAGCACGAGCCGCCCCTCGGCGTCGGTGTTCGTCACCTCGACCGTCGTCCCGTTGTACATCGTGATGATGTCGTCGGGCCGGTACGCGTTCGAGCTCACCATGTTCTCGGCGGCCGGGAACAGCGCGACGACATGCAGCGGCAGCTTCGCGTGCGCGATCGCGTGCATCGCGCCGAACACCGCGGCGCCGCCGCACTTGTCGTACTTCATCCCCTTCATGCCGTTGTTCACCTTGAGCGAGTAGCCGCCGGTGTCGTACGTGAGCGTCTTGCCGACGAGGGCGAGCGTCTTGCCGCGCGCCTTCGCGCTGACGCGCTTCGGCTTGTACTCGAGGATCGCGATGAGGCTCTTCTCGTCGCTCCCCTGCCCGACGGCCACGATGCCACCCATTCCGAGCTTCTTCGCGTCGTTGAAGGAGATGAGCCTGAACGAGAGCCCCGCGGCCTTCGCGAGCTTCCTCGCCTCGCCCGCGAACCACGTCGGCGTGCAGATGTTCGGCGGCGTCGCCGCGATGCGGCGCGCCTCGTTCACGCTCGCCGCGACCTCGAGGCCGCGCGCGAATCCATCGGCGAAGGCGCCCTCGCCCGCGTCGATCGCGAGCGTCCCGGCGCGCGGTGCGCGCTGCGTGGCCTTGCCGTCGAACATGTCGACGCGCCAGTTGGCGAGTCCCATCCCCTCGCCGAACGCCTGCCCGAGTTCGCGCGCCTGACGCGCGTCGAAGGCGCCGCCGAAGGCGATGCGCACCTTGGCGAGCTTCATCCGCTCGAGCCCGCGCACGAGGCGCGCTCCGGCCGAACGCGCGGCGCGCGCGTTGAGATCGGCCTTCTTGCCGAGCCCGAGGATCACCGAGCCGTCGGCCGCGGCCGTCGTCTCGCCGAGTTCGGCTCGAAAGCTCGCGGCCGCCACGGCCGCGTCGCGCGCGGCGTTGCGGTCCGGCTTCGGGAGCGCGCGGTCATCCGAGTGCGCGGCGAGGATCGCGGCCGCCTTCGGCGCGCGGACGGTCGTGATGCGGTCGAACATGCTTCCTCCGGAATGTCGCGGTTTCAGGCGCGCAGCGCGGACGGATCCTCGCCGCGCTCGATGGCCTCGATCTTGTGCAGGCGGCGCAGGTGGCGTCCGCCATCGAAGGGCGTGTGCACCCACGTGTCGACGATGCGCTTGACGAGCGTGTGGCCGAGGAGGTCGGCCGAGAGGCACAGCACGTTCGCGTCGTTGTGGGTGCGCGAGAGCTGCGCGGAGAGCTCGTCCTGCGCGAGCGCGGCGCGGATGCCGCGGATCTTGTTCGCGGCGATGCACATGCCGATGCCGGTGCCGCAGATCAGGATCGCCCGTTCGGCCTCGCCGCGCGCGACCCTGATGCACGCCGCGTACGCGCTGTCCGGATAGTCGGTCATCGCGCCCGACATCTCGCTGATCGGCTCGACCTCGTGGCCGTCGGCCTTGAGGTGCGCGATCAGCGCCTGCGTGGCGACGGCGCCGCGGTGGTCGCATCCAAGGGCGATCTTCATGGTCCTAGCATCCCGACGAGGCGAGTGGGAATCAACGCACGGAAGTACGCGCCGAGTTCGTCGTAGGCGCGCTGGCCGAGACCGATCGGGTCGTCGACGTCGCCTTCCGGATCGAGCGGCTGGATCTTGGCCTGCATCGCGGGCTCGCCCGCGACGAGCGCCCGGGCGCGCGCGACGTGCGCGGTGGTCATGCCCAGCACGAGATCGGCCTTCCGGATCATCTCGGAGGTGAGCCGCTTCGAATGCTCGGGAACCGGCGCGCGCAACCGCTCGAGGACGGCGACCGTCTCGGGGCTGGTCGACGCGCCGTCGAAGGCCTGCACCCCGGCCGACGCGAAGAAGAGCTGCCCGAGCCCGGGCAGCGCCCCGTCGTCGTGGAGCTTCTGCGCGATCCCCTCCGCCATCGGAGAACGGCACGTGTTGCCGGTGCAGATGAAGAGGACGGTGCGCATGCGGGGGCGCAAATCCTAGCGAAAGGCGCTTCCGTCCGCCGGACTCGGGGTTCGGGGCGACCATCCCCGCGTCCGTGGCGACCGTCCGCGCGCGAGAAGCCGAACCCACCGAGGTCCGAAGAACGGCGTCTCGCCCTCCGACCGCGAATGCAAGGCCGCCGCGCGCGCTCAGGACTCGGGCGGCATCGACTCGGCTTCGTCCTCCCAGCCGGGCGGTGGCGACCGCTCGGCGAGGTAGCGCTCGGCGCGCACGAGGTCGCCTCGACGGACGAGCACCGACACCAGCCCGGGCGCCTCCGCCCGGAGCTGCGCGGTCAGTCCGCCGAGCACCGTCGCCGGAATGCCCTCGGCCTCGAACTCGCCCACGAGGAGAAGCGCGGACAGTTCGTCTGGAAAGCGCGCCACGACGACGGTGTCGCGGGGGTCGGCCACGTCAGACGCCTCCCGCTTCGGGCAGGGGATCCGTGCTCAAGCGCTCGAGGCTCACGGGCTTCTCGGCGTCCTCGACCCGTTCGACAGGCACGTAGGGCGCGCCGATTTCGTCGAAGATCCGCCTGCAACCCGGACATTCCTGGACGCGCGCCTCGCCGACGCGCAGCACGTCGCAGGTCGTCGCGCACGCCGGGCAGCGCCCGCCGCGCAGCGACGCGAGCGCGACGCCCCGCTCGAAACGCCTGGTCACGAGGTAGAAGACGCGCGCGAACACGACGAGGAAGACCGAGGAGATGATGAGGACGATCGGGACGAGCGGGTAGATCACCGTGAACGCGAACGCGACGAAGAACGCCGCGATGAACGCGAACAGGACCGTCACCGGGTAGATCTCGTTGAAGCCGCGGAGGAAGCGGTAGAGCATTGGAGCGGAGCGTATTCGTCCGAGTCGCCGCGACGGACGCTCGGCGCGCCGAAAGTCCTTGAAATCGGGATTGCGCGGGTGCGCCCCGGCGCACCCGTCCGACCCCCATGGGCGGTACACTCCGCCCCGCGAGGCCCAACGGGCGGGGTGCCGCCCTTGTGCTCCTCCGACACGCTGGATGCGGGCCGACAGCGACCCGCGTCGGACCTGATTTCTCTCGAGGGGATTCCATGAAGCTCGTCTGCGACCGCCTCTCCCTTTCCGACGCCCTCACCATGGCCAGCGGCGTCGTCGCCTCGCGCACGCCGCGTCCGGTGCTCCTCTGCCTGAAGCTCGTCGCGAAGAGGTCCGAGGGCGCGGGGTCGCTCCAGATCAGCGCCACCGACGGCGAGATCGGGCTCGTGGTCACCGTCCCGAACGTCGACATCAAGGAGGAGGGCGAGGCTCTCATTCCTGCGGACAAGCTGAACCAGATCGTGCGCGCCTGCGACGACTCGACCGTGTCGATCTCGGTCGACCGGACGCTCGCGACGATCGCCACCGAATCGTCGACCTTCAAGGTGTTCGGCTACGAGCCGCGCGAGTTCCCCGGCGTCCGCCGCGCGGGCGACCGCGTCGACTTCGAGGTCGACGCCGGGACGCTGCGCCGTCTCATCAACCGCACGATCTTCGCCGCCGCGCGCGAGGACACGCGCTACGCGTTCAACGGCGTGCTGGTCGACCGGAAGAAGTCGCAGCTCCAGCTCGTCGCGACCGACGCGCGGCGTCTCGCGCTCGCGCGCGCCTCGTGCCGGGGCGCGGACGGCGAGTCGGCCTTCATCGTGCCGACCAAGGCGCTCAACGCGCTCCTCCGCCTCCTCACCGATCCGGATGCGACCGTCAAGATCTCGCGCGACGGCGCGCAGGTGACGTTCGTCGTCGGCGATGCCGCGTCGGGCGCGACCCTCATCGCGAACGTCGACGAGCGCACGTTTCCCCCGTTCAACGACGCGATTCCGAAGGATCACGACCGCCGCGCGACGTGCGACGCGGGCGAACTCGGCGGCGCGATCCGCCGCGCGAGCCTGCTCACGAACGAGGAATCGAAGGGCGTGCGCATGAGCTTCAACGGGAAGCAGCTCACCCTCACGAGCCGCGCGCCCGAGATGGGCGAGTCGGAGGTGCGTATCGACGGCGTCGCCTTCCAGGGCGAGCCGATCGACATCGCGTTCAACCCGACGTTCATCCTCGACGTGCTGAAGATCATCGACAGCGAGCAGGTGGTGATCGAGCTGAAGGGTCCGAACCTTCCCGGCGCGATCAAGGTCGGCAGCGACTTCACCTACGTCGTGATGCCCGTGAGCCTGCGCTGAACCGCACGCGCCGCAGCCTGCGGATGCACGCCCGGACCGCGCGCCCGTGCGGATGTCCCGGGCGCTCCCGGCCGAGCCGAGGAATGCAGACTCGCTCTGCAAAATGACCGCCGCCCGCACGAGGCGGGCGGCGGCGACTTCGGAACGAACGGCCGAGCGGCCGCGAGATCACTTCTTGTACTTCACCGAGCAGCCGTAGGGCTTGGTCTCGCTCGGCGAGACCTTCTCGCCCGCCTTGAGCTGCTTGACCGCGTTGACGACGTAGTTCGTCTTCGCGCCGCCCGACGGGCTGTCGTCGATCGCGCCCTGGTAGACGAGCACGCCGTTCTGATCGATCACGTAGCAGTGCGGCGTGGTGCGCGCGCCGTACATCTGGCCGACCTTGCCCTCCTCGTCGAGGAGCGCCGGGATCTCGAGCTTGTGCGCCTTCAGGTACTCGGCGGTCGCCTTCAGGCTGTCCGGCTGCGCGGCGCTCGAGTTGATCGCGACGTAGACGACGTCCTCGAACTGCTCCTTGCATCCCTTGAGGGTGTCGGCGACGACGCCGCTCTCGCAGACGCGCACGCAGACCGGGCAGTTCGGATTGACCCACTCGAGCACCACGACCTTGCCCTTCGCATCCGAGAGCGACCAGTCCTTGCCGTCGGTCGTCTTGAGCGTGAAGGCGGGCGCGGCCTCGCCGACCTTGGCGCCACCGGCGACCTCGGCCTTGCGGCCCTCGCCGCGACGTCCGCCCTTTTCGGACTGCTTCTTCGCGGCCGGAGCGGTTTCCGACTGCTTCGTCGTGGTGGTTGCGGTGTCGTCTGCGATGACGAGGGTGGTGAAGCCGGTCGCAAGGACTCCGGCGAGCGCGATCGAGAGGAAGGTCTTCATCTGCATGGCTCCTGTTCCCAAGGGAACGCTGGTGGAAGGGATCCGATCAGTGCCGCCTGATCAAGCGGATCCGGGTCTGAGGTCACGGGGTGCTGAGTTGAAAGGTCTCGAATCGAGCGGTTCGAGTCGAGCGGTTCTCCATCACACGGTTCGACACATGGCTTGCCGGATGCCGGCGGCGCGAGGACTCGCACGGACGGCCCAAAATCCCGCGCACGATCCCGCGCACGATCCCGCGCACGATCCCGCGCACGATCCCGCGCACGATCCCGCGCACGCACGAGCGTCGCCCGTGCGCGGGGCCGTCACTTCGCCGCTCCCGGCACGGGGATTCTGAACGCGTAGGCTTCGCCCGCATTGCCGACGACGACGATACCGCCGACCTCGAGGGGCTTTCCAAGGGTGCTGTCCCGGCTGAGCCGGAGTTCCGCCTCGAGGCGGCCGATCTTCGACTCGACGAGATAGCCCTCGTCGAGCCCGGCTCCCGGAGTGTCGAAGGGGATGAAGCGGAGCGGCGCCTGGCCGGGCGACTCGACGACGAGCGTGGCTGCGTCCTCCGCGACTTCCTCGAGCGAGACCTTCCAGTCGGCCGGAAGCGGCTTGGGAACGCGCGCAAGCGCCTCCGGAAGTTCCTTCGCCACAGCGCTCTCCGCGCCGACGGGGGCCGCCAGGTCGATCGAGCCCTCGAACGCACCCATCAGGCAGCGCTCCTTGCAGACGAGCCAGCGGGCGGTCAGTTTCGCGGGGAGCGACGCGCCGGAGGCGGGCATGTCGGGCGGAAGCGTCACCGGGAAGGAAAGCACGACGCGCTTCTCGTAGCCGAACGTCGTCTCGCCGTGCGAGAAGACCTGCGGGATCGGGAAGTCGATGCGCGGCTTGCCGGGCTCGCGTTCCGCGATCGCACAGCCCTTCGGCAGTTCGATCCCGAGATCGGTCGCGGAGCCCGACTCCCCCGGGTTTTCCCAGTAGATGTGCCAACCGGGATGGATGTCGAAGGTGACGGCGACGCGCACGGACGCACCGGGCTTCGCCTCGCCGACGACGGCGGTCGAGACCCGAACGGCCTCCTCTCCGGTCTGCGGCTCGGCCTTCTTCTTCGGCAGCGCGCCGCCACCCGGAAGGACCTGGGCGGCGGCGTGCCGCGGCGGCGCGAGGAGCGCGAGCGCGAGTCCCAGCGGGACCATGACGCGTTGGACGAGCGCCTGCAGTCGAGCGGCGGAACGGGGAGCGGTTGGTCGCTGGAGGATTTGCATGGCTTCGGCCGAAAGATCGGCAGGAACGGCCCGGGCGGTCCACAGTCCCGGAAAATGGGAGACGATGGCGGCTGCGTCCGAACGGGCGCGTCCCGTCGTGGACGCGCGAGCGCGGACTCTATTCCCTCGTCGCGTCGGACGAGCGCGGAAGAAGACCGCGCGCGCACGCGACCGAAGCGCCCGTCGCAGGACTCGGTCGAAGCAGTTGAAGCACTCGGTTGAAGCACTCGGTTGAATCACTCGGAAGGAACCGCATGAACCCGACACCCGCCCCGCTCGCATCGTTCGCTCGTCTGGCGGTCGTCCTCGCGGCCCTCGTGGCATTCCTCGCGGGTGGCGGCATCGGCTGCACGCGCTCGACGAGCGATCGCGACCTCGTCTATCGCAAGCCGTTCGAGCTGATCGAGATGGCGAACACCCCGGGCGGCGCGTTCGGCGCGGGTGCGCTGCCGAAGGTGCTGTGGCTCGACCCGCGCGGACCGAAGGCATACGCCGAAGGCCACGTCCCGCAGGCGACGAACATCCCCTTCCCCGAGATCGAACGCACCCATGAGGCCACGTGCCGCGGCTACGAGATGTACTTCGTCTACGACACCGACTACGACGACGTTCTCGCGAAGGCCTCCGCGAAGCGCCTGCTCGAACTCGGCTACAAGAACGTGTACTGCATGCTCGGCGGACTCAAGGCCTGGCGCGCGGACGGCAACGAGGTGAAGTCCTCGCCGCAACCCGATGCAGCGCCCGGCGGCGCTCCGCGCGGCCCGGCTCCCGCGCCGGCAGCGCTTCCGGCGAAGTGACGCGCATCGCCCGCGCGGTGGACGGCATGCGATCGCATGCGCGGCCATCGCATGCGGGGCTTCGGAGGTTCGGCGCGTGCGACAAGCGCTTCGGTGCACGCGCAGTCGCTGCATCGTCGCGGGTTGATCCAGCCGAGTGACGTCCCGACGTGGTGCGCACGTCGCGGAATCGGCTCCGGAGACCGCGCGCTCACTCGAGCGCTGCGGCGCCGGACACGATCTCGGTGAGCTCCGTCGTGATGCGTGCCTGACGCGCGCGGTTGAAGTTGCGGCGGATGGTGCGCCCGAGGCCACCGGCGTTGTCCGTCGCGGCCTTCATCGACACCATGCGCATCACGTGCTCGGACACCGCGGCGTCGTTGAACGCCTGGAACAGCGATACGACGACCGAGCGCGGGAGGAGATCGCCGAGGAGTTCGGCGCCCGACGGGCTGAACTCGTAGTTGGCGCTCGCGCCGCCCGACGCGGCCGGAGCCGCGAGCGGAAGGAGCTGCATCGCCTCGGGGACCTGCTTCGCGTTCGAGACGAAGCGCATGTAGACGACGTGCACCGCGTCGAACTTTCCGGCGGAGAAGTCGGCCATCAGACGCTTCGCGAGCGCCTCGACCTGCGCGAACTGCGGCTTGTCGCCGAAGGTGTGCTTCTCGGCGACGTCGATCTTCGCGAAGCGGAAGTAGGCGACGGCCTTCTTGCCGACGGTCTCGAGGACCACATCCTTGCCCGAGCCCTTCAGGCCCTTGATGGCCTGCGCGGCGCGGCGCAGCACGTTGCCGTTGTAGGCGCCGCAGAGACCGCGGTCGGAGGTGATGACGAGCACGAGCTCGCGCTTCGTCGGCGACGAGGGCGCCTTCATGAGCGGATGGGAGAAG
>JBIIYI010000348.1:0-3776 GCA_044346895.1 Phycisphaerales bacterium | reverse complement strand
CGACGAACTCCGCGCGGCGGCGACCGCCGATCGCAGCGAGCCGATCGAGGCCGCACGCCGCGCACGCGCGCGCACACGTCTCGCGCTCGGCGAGACGGGCGAGCACTCGGTCGATCTCCTGAAGATCGCGCAGGCGGTCGAACTCGGCGAGGCGGCGCGCGCCTCGATCGACGCGCGTCTCGGCGAGTGGGACCGGTCGTCGGTCGCCGCGCTCGAAGCGATGCGGCGGGAGATCGATGCCGCGAACGAGCGGCGCGAGGAGATCATGACGGCCGCGACCGAGGAGACGACCGCCCAGACCGAGGGCGGCGCGTCGATCGGCCGCACGGTCGCGATCGACGACTCGATGATCATGGAGCTCGCCGAACTCGACCGCCGCATCACGTCGGCGCGCGCGCGGGTCGCGACCGCGAACGCGGCGACCCGCGCGACGATCGAGGATGCGCTCGCGGGCGATTCCGCGGCGCAGAAGACGTTCCGACGCGCGTACCTGCGCGCGGCGAATCCCGAGGTCTACCGCGGCGCGCGCGATCTCGCGCCGTTCTTCGACAAGGCCGCCGCGCTCGAGGGCGTCGGCGAGCAGGGTCGCGCGGACATCGCGCGGCTCAAGACGGAGTGGATCGAGGCGCGCGAGGCACGGTGCGAGGAGTTCATCCGAGCGCGCGACGAGGCCGAGCGCGAGGCGAAGGCGCGCGCCAGTGCGGATGCCGGCGGTGGCGCCATGAGCGCGGACACGTTCCGGCTGATGGGCGTGCAGCAGCGCGAGCGGAAGCGTCTGCGCGAGGATCTCCAGCAGGTCGAGGCCACGATCTTCCGCCGCCTGCAGGACCTCCTCATCGTCGAGGTCGGCGCCGATCGGGCGAAGGAAATCGGCGAACTCCCCGCGAGGCGTCGCGCGAACATGCCGTCGATCCGCATCGGCGGCTGACGCGGCGCCAGCACGCTTCATGCCCCGCGCGCCTTCACGCGATTGGCGCGGTCACGCGTCGAGCTTCGTCTTCCAGCACTCGGGCACCGCGCCGTACGTCGCGACGACGCGCGAGCGGATGCCGCCGCGGCCCTTCCACACCGTGATCAGCTGCATCCACGCGGGGCTCATCGACTGCGCGAGGTCGTCGCGCATGCGGTTCGTCACGCCTTCGTAGAAGATCCCGGCGTTGCGGAAGCTCTGGTAGTAGAGCTTGAGGCTCTTGAGCTCGACGCAGACCGCCTTCGGCTCGTAGCGCAGGATGATGTGCGCGAAGTCGGGGTGCCCCGTCTTCGGGCAGACCGAGGTGAACTCCTCGCTCACGTGCTCGATGACGAACGGCGAATCCGTGGGGGAATCGAAGAACTCGAGAAGCGACGGGTCGATCGGGCTCTGGTCGGGCATGGGTGCATCCTACGACGCGGCGGTCCCGGTGCGTTCGCACCGCGGCGCGCGATCCGCTCGCGATGCGCTCGGATCAGAGCCGGTACTTGAGGAGGAGCGCCGCCACCTTCGGCTGGTCGGCGTTCGCGCGCAGCGAGCGCTGGAGCATCGCCCGGGCCTCGTCGCGCAGCGGATCGTCCGGGTTCTTCCCGTTCTTGATCCAGTTGTTGAGCGCGTTCACGCCGACGCCGTTCAGCGCCGGCCAGTAGGCGGCGTCGAGTTCGATCGACTTCCGGTACGCGGCATCCGACGACTCGAACTCGTTCAGTCGGAAGAGCGACCAACCGAGCCGCTCGAACGCGGCGGCGCTCGGGGCCGTGCGGGTGAGCGCCTCGGCGGCGTTCGCGGCCTCGCGGTAGCGCTTCTCGGCGGCGTAGGCGTTGACCAGCGCGAACATCACGTCGACCGGCGGCTCGATCAGCTCGCAGGCGGTCTCGTACTCGCGGATCGCATCCGGGCCGCGGCCAGCCTTCGAGTAGGCGCGCGCGAGCGCGAGGTGCGCCGGGCCACTCGCCGGATCGACGCGGATCGCGCGCTCGGCGAAGGCGATGGCGCCGTCGGTCTGGTCGGAGAGGAGGAGGAGCCGCGACATCGCGAGGTTCGACGCGAGATCACGCGGTCGGATCGTCAGCGCCCGCTGGAGCGCGCGGATCGCCTCCTTCGAGCGGCCGAGCGCCTCGAGCACGCGGCCGTGGCCGCTCATCGCGCTGAAGTCGGTCGGGTCGAGCGACACGGCGCGCGCGTAGGCGGGCTCGGCGAGCTCGATCTCGCCCTTGTTCTCAAGCGCCTCGCCGATGCCCGTGTAGGCCGGGGCGAGGGTCGGGTTGTCCTGGAGGAGTTCGCGGAAGATCCTCAGCGCGGTGTCGTAGTCCTCGGCGTCGGCCGCGGCGCGCGCGTCCCCGAGCCGGGCGCTCTCGGCCTCGTTCGGCTCGATGCGCATCTGCGGACGGGGCGGAACGGCCTGAACGACCGGCGCCGCACCACCACTCGAAGCGGTCGGCGCCACGCTGCGCGACGCGCAGCCGACGGTGAGCAGCGATCCGGCGACCGTGCCGAGCGCGAGGCTTCGAGCCGCGGTGAGACGTGGCTGCTCCGACCGGTTGGACCAAGGGGAACTCATGGGCCCTCTATCTTCGGGCAAGTTCCGATGGAGCCTGTAATTCGCGTCCCGTTTCGTCGCAAATGAGGAGCGATACCGCCATCGAGCCGCCATCGCGCGTCGAATCCGGCCGTTCCTGCGCCTGTCTGGCGTCGTTTCGAGAGTCACTTCGACCCGCAAAGGGTCGAAAGATGCTCCGCGTTCACGAGGTCCCAGGGGCGCCCGCAGGGTGCGTCGCCCTTCTCGGTTTCGAGCACCTTCGGCACCTCCGCGAACGCCGGATGCCGAAGCACCGCACGGAACCACGCGTCGCCGCAGAGTCCCTCGCCTATGTGCGCGTGGCGATCCTTGCGAGACGCGAACGCCGCCTCCGAGTCGTTCACGTGGATCGCGGCGACGTGCGCGAGGCCCGCTTCGGCATCGAATCGCTCGAGCGTCGCCTTCGCGCGCGCCGGCGTCGAGACGTCGTAGCCCGCGGCGAAGACGTGGCAGGTGTCGATGCAGTAGGCGATGCGCTCGGGCTCGGCGACGAGGTCGCGGATCGTCTTCAGGTGGTGGAACGCGTACCCGAGGTTGGTGCCGGAGCCGGTCGTCGTTTCGAGGGCGATCCGCACGCGATAGCCGCGGAGTTCGCGGTGGATCTGATCGATGGACCTCGCGATCCGCCGGAGGCCGTCGAGTTCGTCGGTCGTTGGTCGCGCGTCGAGATCGTTCGGCTCGGCGGGCTTGCGCGCCTTGCCGCCGGAGGCGCAGAGATGGGCGCCCGGATGCGCGACCGAGACGAGGATCCCGAGTCGTTCGCAACGCTCGAGCTCCGCGCGCTCGCAGAGAATCGACTTCGCGAGGTTCTCCGCGTCGGGCGACGCGAGGTTCACGAGGTAGCTGTTGTGACTCACGATGCGGCGCGCGTCCTCGAAGACCGTGCCGCGGCGCGCGGCGGCGAAGTCGGCGACCTCGGCGTCCTCGAGCGGCTTCGGCGTCCACTGCCGCTGGTTGCGCGTGAAGACCTGCACCGCGCCGAAGCGGAACGCCACCGCCTCGTCGACCGCCGAGCGCAGCGCGCCCGCGGTCGAGAGATGCGAGCCGATCCAAAGCTTCTCGCACGGCGACTGCGCCGAGACCTGCACGGCGTTCGCGCGTGCCGTGGCCACTACACCATCCTCGCGCCGGCGGCGCGCGCGGCGGCGACGATGCGTTCGGCGGTCCGGACCGCGGCGAAGCCGTCTTCCGCATTCACGAGCGGGCGACGGCTCGTGCGCACCGCGT
>JBIIYI010000347.1:0-3783 GCA_044346895.1 Phycisphaerales bacterium | reverse complement strand
CAGGCCGGTGCCAGGTCGCAACCAGGTCGGTGCCAGGTTGCTTCCAGGTCGCATCCAGGTCGCATCCAGGTCGGTGCCAGGTTGGTCCGCGGTTGGTCCCAGGTTGGTGCCAGGCACCACGCGATGAGGCGCCGCGCGATGCCGTTCACGGTCGGTGCGTACCAAGCACGTGCCGGGTACCGTTCTCACCGCGCGCTCGCCCAGCCGCCCCGATCGTGAAGCCCGACCAACGACCCAATCTCGCCGTCACGATCGCGCCGCTCGCCGGTGGCGCCGAGCCGCTTCATGTCCGCGGCGCGCTCGCGTGGACCTCCTCGCTCGGCTATCGCGGCGTGCAGTTGAACGCGGCCGATCCCGAGACCCGTCCGCGCGAACTCGGTCCCTCCGCGCGGCGCGATCTCGCCGCCACGCTCGCACGCCTCGAACTCGTCGCGTCCGGGATCGACCTCTTCATCCCGCCCGCCCACTTCCTCGAACCGGCCACGCAATCGCGCGCGATCGACGCGGTGCTCGGCGCGATCGGTCTCGCGGCCGACCTCTCCCGCGCGCCCGTCACGGCGCCGCTTCCGGAGGATCTTCCGACGGCGATCCTCTACGCGATCGGCGCGGAGGCGGAGCGCGTGGGGGTGTCGGTCCTGGTCGCCGCATCCGGCGCGAAGTCCGCCCGATCGGCCGATTCCGGCGCCGCAACCTCGGGGAAGGACCATGGACTTCCGCCGCTTCCCATGCCGCCATTCGGGTTCTCCCTCGACTGCGCCGCGGTGCTGGCGGCCGACGGCAGCCCGGAGGGTGAGATCGCCCGGCTCGGCTCGGCGCTCGGCGCCGTGCGCGTCGTGGATCTCCTCCGGAGCGGATTGCGTGGGCCGATCCTCGAGCCACGCGAATCGCGGCTCGACGCGCTCGCCGTCCGCATGGCCTGTGAACTCGCTCCCGCTGCGCGCGACGGTCGGCCGATCGCGATCGTCGACGCGCGGCAATGGATCGATCCTCGCGCTGGAATCGAGCGAACGATCACGCGCTGGCGGGCCCTCGGCGCATAGCCGCGTGCTACCATCGCGCCGCGCGTGTCGTCCATGCCCGTCGTCCTCCGCTGAGGTCTCTCCGACGGACTTCACGACGGAACTTTTCCGCGATTCGACGGTCCCGGCGGACTCGTCCGACTCGTCGCGCCACCGACCGAGAGGTGCACGATGGCAAGGCGCGGCGGACCGGCGCTCTACGAACTTCTCAACTCGAAGCGATCGGGGGCGGTCCCGGCGGGGGGGCTCGCGCAGCCGAAGCTCGATCCGCGGGCGCTGCAGTCGCTCCTCTTCGTTGCGGTCGCCGTCGCGCTGATCGTGATCGCGTTCCTGCTCGGTGTCAGTCGAGGCGAACGCATCGGGCGGCTCGCCGCCGAGGCCGAACTCGCTGGCGGTGCTCCGGCTGGCGCGAGCGCGGGTGGCGCGAGCGTTGGCGGCGCCCAGCGTCTCTCGGGCGCTCAGGGGCAGGCGACGCCCGAGAACCAGTCCGCGTCCGCGCTCGCGCAGAGCGGCGCTTCAGGCGCGCCCGCCGAGCCCGCGGGCGGCGCCGATTTCAGCGGAACGGCGGCCATCGACCGCGGTCTTGGGCCGATGCCGGCCGGTGACCCGCGCCGGGATGGGCTCCAGTACTTCGTCCTCTGCTCGACGCTCGAACCCAACGCCCTCAAGGTCGTCGAGTTCTGCCGCTCCAAGGGACTTGACGCCTACGTGGTTCCCGATCAGAATGGTCGACTTCGCGAAGTGACCGTGCTGCCGGGTTTTGCAACCGGCGAACGCAGCAGCCCGGCCATCAAGGAACTCGAGGAGAGCATTCGCAAGGTCGGCGTCCTGTTCAAGGCGTCCGGCCCTGGGAACAGCGACTTCGGCGACAGGTACATCAAGACCCATCGCGAGCGGCAGTGAGTCCGCGCGCGACGGTTCGAGCAGCAGGCAGCGACGCCGTCCGAAAGAGATTGGCGATCGGCGCAGTCGAGACGGAACACACCATGAGCATCCACAGCAGCCTCAAGACCAAGTCCGGCGCCCTCAACCAGCACCGCAACGTCCTCACCCGCGACGAGCGCGTTGCGAAGCTCACCGCGAGCGAGCGCTTCGTGACCGGCAAGAACTCTCCGCTCGGACTCCCGAAGGTCCTGAGCATCAAGGTCGCCGCCGGCAAGAAGCCCAAGAAGGAAGCCGCTGCCGGAGCGGACGCCGCCGCCGGCAAGGACGCGAAGAAGAAGTAATCCAGGCATCTCGGTGTTCCGCGGTGGGCCGCCCATGGCGCGCACACGCGGCTCCCCGGTTTGGCATACTGCGACGCCCCCGGCTCCCGTCGGGGGCGTCGTGTTTCGTGCGCGTCGCGTGCGAGTCCGCGTCCGCGTGCGTGTCCCGCACGACTCGCGCGCCTCTCGCGCGCGACCCGCGCATCGGCCGCCCACCGCGCGTCCGCCCGCGTCGCGCAACTCCCGTCACCCTTCCGAACGAGCACAGCAATGACCTCGAAGTCGACACACTCCCCGGCACCACGCACCGCGGACTCCCGGAGCGCGCCCGCGGCGACTTCGGAGCCTCAGCTCGATGTCCATGCGCTCCTGTCGCAGCGCGCGAAGTCGATCGACGCGAGCGGCATCCGCAAGGTCTTCGATCTCGCGGCGCATCTGAAGGATCCGATCAATCTCTCGATCGGCCAGCCCGACTTCCCCGTGCCGGACGTCCTCAAGCGCGCCGCGATCGAGGCGATCGAGCAGAACCGGAACGGCTACACGCAGACGCAGGGCTGCCCCGAACTCCTCCACGCGATCTGGCAGCGCCTCGGAAGCGAAGTGGGCTGGACGCACGACGCGAAGCACGGACTCTCCGCGATCGTCACGAGCGGAACGTCGGGCGCGCTCATCCTCGGGATGATGTGCCTGCTCGACGCGGGCGACGAGGCGATCGTGCCCGATCCCTACTTCGTGATGTATCCGCAGCTCGCCGCGCTCACGGGCGGCAAGGTCGTCCTCTGCGACACCTACCCCGACTTCCGCATGACCGCCGAGCGCATCGAGCCGCTCATCACGCCGCGCACGAAATGCGTGCTCGTCAACAGCCCGGGCAACCCGACCGGCGTCGTGCTGACCTCGCGCGAGATGGCCGACATCGTCGACCTCTGCCGCGCGAAGGGGATCCTCCTCATCTCGGACGAGATCTACGACGAGTTCACCTTCAGCGAGTTCCGCGAGAACGACCGCTTCCCGACGCCGGCCTCCTTCACCAAGGAGTGTCTCCTCATCCGCGGGTTCGGCAAGACCTACGGCTGCACCGGCTGGCGCCTCGGCTACGTGGCGGGTCCGCACGAGATCGTGCAGTCGATCGCGAAGCTGCAGCAGTACACCTACGTCTGTGCGCCGAGCATGGCGCAGTACGCGGCGGCGAAGGCCTACGAGGTCGACATGCGTCCGTGGGTCGACCGCTTCGAGAAGCGGCGCGATTCCGTGCTCGCCGCGTTCGACGGCGTCGCCAACGTCGCGCGCCCGGGCGGCGCGTTCTACGCGTTCGTCGAGGTTCCGCCGGCGCTCGGGATCACCGCCACGCAGTTCGTCGAGCGGGCGATCGAGCAGAGCGTGCTCGTGATCCCCGGCAAGGTCTTCTCGACGCGCGACACGCATTTCCGGCTCTCCTTCGCGGCGAAGGAAGAGACGCTCGCGCGCGGGCTCGAGATCCTGCGTCGCCTGATGCGGCCGTGACTCCGTCGGGTCGGCGTGCTGGCCGCGCGCGCGACGCGATGTCGCGTTCGCGGCCG
>JBIIYI010000346.1:0-3791 GCA_044346895.1 Phycisphaerales bacterium | reverse complement strand
CGCCTCCGCGAGCGCGCGGCTGCGCGCGGCGTCGAGGTTCATCTTCCAGTTGCCGCCGACGAAGGGGGTGCGGGTCGCCATGCCCGCAGCCTACCAACCAACCGGTGCACGGCACATGCCACCCAGTGCCTGGCACTGGGTGGCATGTGCCGTTCCCTCGATGGCACTGCCTGGCACCACCCCGCCGCGAGGGGCGGCGCCAAGCCGTGCCACATCGGCTCCGGGCGCGCACGCGCGTGCACGGCACATGCCATGCAGTGCCTGGCACTGCATGGCATGTGCCGTGCACTGTCCGCCCCTGCCTGCCCCGCCGCCGTCCCCGCTCCCCTATCTTGTCCCTCCCATGTCCGCCCCCGCCGCTCGTCCAACCACCGCCGCCGAGATCCGCCAGGCCTTCATCGACTTCTTCGTCGCCAAGGCCGGCCACACCTTCGCCCCCTCGAGCCCGGTCGTCCCGCACGAGGACCCCACGCTCCTCTTCACCAACGCCGGCATGAACCAGTTCAAGGACGTCTTCCTTGGACGCGGCAGGCGCGACTACACCCGCGCCGTCAACACGCAGAAGTGCATCCGCGCCGGCGGCAAGCACAACGACCTCGAGGACGTCGGCAAGGACACCTATCACCACACCTTCTTCGAGATGCTCGGCAACTGGTCGTTCGGCGACTACTTCAAGCAGGAGTCGATCCGCTGGGGCTTCGAGCTCCTGACCAAGGTCTACGGCCTCGATCCGAACCGCCTCTACGCGACCTGGTTCGAGGGAAACCCGGCCGCGGGCCTCGAACCCGACCTCGAGGCGAAGGCGCTCTGGGAGTCGCTCCTGCCCAAGGACCACGTCCTTCCGGGCAACATGAAGGACAACTTCTGGGAGATGGGCGAGACCGGGCCGTGCGGCCCCTGCACCGAGATCCACTACGACCGGATCGGCGGCGGGCGCAACGCCGCGAAGATGGTCAACTCGGGCGACCCCGACGTCCTCGAGATCTGGAACCACGTCTTCATCCAGTTCAACCGCGAACCGGACAAGAGCCTGAAGCCGCTGCCGGCGAAGCATGTCGACACCGGCATGGGCCTCGAGCGGCTCGTCTCGGTGATCCAGGACAAGCGCTCGAACTACGACACCGACCTCTGGGCGCCGGTCTTCGAGGCGATCCGCGCGCGCACCGGCGCGCGGCCCTACGGCGGCAGGCTCGACGACCACATCGACATCGCGTACCGCGTGATCGCAGACCACATCCGCTGCCTCACGATGGCGCTCACCGACGGCGCATCGCCCTCGAACGAAGGCCGCGGATACGTGCTGCGCCGCATCCTGCGCCGCGCGGTGCGCCACGGCCACCAGACGCTCGGCGTGCGCGGACCGTTCCTGAAGGACCTCGTGCCCGCGGTCGTCGCGAGCCTCGGCGGCGCGTTCCCCGAGCTCGCGCCCGCGGCGAAGCGCGTCGCGCAGCTGATCGAGGAGGAGGAGGTCCAGTTCGGAAAGACCCTCGAGCGCGGACTCGCGCTCTTCTCAGACGCCGCCGCGCGCGTGAAGTCGGCGGGAGGTCGCACGATCTCTGCCGAAGACGCCTTCCGCCTGCACGACACGTGGGGCTTCCCGATCGACCTCACGCAGGTGATGGCCGAGGAGGCGGGGCTCGCCGTCGACGTCGCCGGCTACGAAGCGCTCATGGAGGCCGCGCGAGAGAAGTCGCGCGCCGCGGGCGGTGGCGAGACGGGCATGCACTTCCCGCCCGACGCGATCGCGAAGCTCGAGGAACTCGCGATCAAGCCGACCGACGACCACGGGAAGTTCGCCGGCAAGCCGACGACCGCCACGCTGATGGCGATCTGGAACGGCCGGAACTTCGACGAGCACGTCGAGGCCGACTCGTCGTCGCTCCTCGCATTCATCTTCGACAAGACGCCGATGTACGCCGAGATGGGCGGGCAGGTCGCCGACCACGGCACCTTCCGCACCGACCGCGCGCACGGCCACGGTGGCGCGATCGAGCGCGCCGCCGGCGGCAACGCGGTGTACGAGATCGAGGACGTGCAGCGCGCGGGGCAGTACGTGCTGCACATCGGGCGGCTGAAGCACGGCCGCATGAGCTGCGGCGAGACGGGCCAGCTGATGCTCGCGCGCGATCGCCGCGACGCGATCCGCGCGAACCACTCGGCGACGCACGCGCTGAACCTCGCGCTGCGCGCGGTGGCGGGCGACGAGGTCGAGCAGAAGGGCTCGCTCGTCGACGACGAGAAGCTGCGCTTCGACTACGCGGCGAAGGCCGCGCTCTCGCTTGCGCAGATCGCGGAGGTCGAGAAGCGCGTGAACGCGGCGATCGAGGCGAACCTCGCGATCGACGCGCGTGAAGTGCCGCTTGCGAAGGCGCGCGAGATCGGCGGCGTGCGCGCGGTGTTCGGCGAGCGCTATCCCGATCCGGTGCGCGTCGTCTCGATCGGCGCGACGGTCGCCGAACTCGTGGCGAAGCCCGACAGCCCGAAGTGGCGCGAACTCTCGATCGAGTTCTGCGGCGGCACGCATCTCGCGTCGATGGGCGAGGCGAAGCGATTCGTCCTCGTATCGGAAGGCGGCCTCGCGGCGGGCGTGCGGCGCGTGTTCGCGCTCACGGGAGCGCGCGCGCTCGCGGCGCAGTTCGCGGCGGAAGGCCTGATGCAGCGCACGAAGGACGCGGCGAAGCTCGACGGCGAGGCGCTCGTCGCCGAGATCGCCGACATGACGAAGCTCGCGGAGTCGCTCGAGATGGGCGCCGTCGCACGCGCGGAGTTCGAGCGCGCGCTCGAGCCGGTGCGCGAGAAGGCGAAGGCCGCGCGCAAGCAGGCGGAAGGCGCCGCGCGCGACGCGGCGGTCGCGCAGGCGCGCGGCATCGTCGAGGATCACGCGAGGAAGCCGGCGGGCACGCCGCTCGTCGCGATGATCAACGGCGCGGATGCCGCGGCGCTCCTCGCGGCGATCGACGCGGCGCGCGCGAAGCTCGTCGAGTCGCCGATCCTCTTCCTCTCGCCCGACTTCGACGCGGGCAAGGTCGCGATCGCGGCGACGTGTCCGAAGAGCGCGATCGACCGGGGCCTCAAGGCGGGCGACTGGGTGAAGACCGCGGCGCAGGCGTGCGGCGGCGCTGGCGGCGGCCGCCCCGACACCGCGCAGGCCGGCGGCAAGGACCCGTCGAAGACGCGCGACGCGCTCGATGCGGCGGAGGCGTTCGCGAAGAGCAAGGGGTGAGGGCGGGCGAGAGCGAGGTTTCAGGTCACGGATGAACGGGACGACGAAATGAACGCCGGAGTCCCCCTCCCCGAACCCGCGCTCGTCGAGGCCGCGGTGGCGAACGTGCGGCGGAACCGCATGGATCCGTGGGGCCTGCACGGGCTCGCGCACTGGTGGCGCGTGCGGCACAACGGACTGCTCGTCGCCGAGGCGATGGGCGCGAACGCCCGCGTCGTGACGCTCTTCGCGATCTTCCACGACTCGCATCGCGAGGACGACGGCCACGACGCCGAGCACGGCCCGCGCGCGGCGGCGTGGCTCGCGCGCGTGCGCGCGGACGGCGCCGCGGACCACGCGGCGCACGCGGCCTGCGCGACCACCATCGACACGCTCCGCGCGCTCGACGATGCCGAGTTCGGCGCGCTCCACGCCGCCTGCGAACTCCACACCCGCGCGACGCATCACGACGATCCAACCGTCGCGGCGTGCTTCGTCGCCGACCGCCTCGACCTCTCGCGCGTCGGCTACCGACCCGATCCTCGGCGCATGCCCGCCGGCAGCGCGCTGCTCACACCCGAGTTCATCG
>JBIIYI010000345.1:0-3807 GCA_044346895.1 Phycisphaerales bacterium | reverse complement strand
CGGAGGCAGAGATGTCGAAGCAGGGTTCGACGCCGGATCAGGGGAGCCGACCGATCCGGGCAGACGCCTCCGACTGCGGGAAGCCGAAGTGTTGCATGCTTCTGTCGGCACGCAAGGGCTTCGCTGTCAAATCGATCGATTGGATTTCCGCGGGCGGCCCCTCGGCGCATTCCATGGTCCGACGCGATCGCGCGCACGAGGTCTTCCCCGCACGAGGTCTTCGCCGCACGAGGTCTTCCCCGCAGACGAGATCCCCGCAGACGAGATCCCGCGGGCAAGGTTCCCGCCCTCATTCGACTCATCGCGACTCGTCGCGCCCTCAGCCACGCGAAGCCCGGTATCGTCCGCCTCCATGCAGGCACCACGCGATCGGGGCGACGAATCACCCGACGGGAACGCGCCCGAGCAGCCCGTCGGGGTGGGCCCCGCCAGCGCGGTCGAGCCCGACATCGAGGACGGCTCGGGCGCATTCGCGCGCGCGGGGCGCTTCGTCGGTCCGCTCCTCGCTGGCCTCGCGCTTCTCGCGACGCATCCCGATCTCGGCGCGTGGGGCGGCCTCGCGGCCGACGCCTCGTGGGTGCTCGGACTCTTCGTCCTGATGGCGGTCTGGTGGGTGACGCTCGCGGTCGATCCGGCCGTGACCGCGCTCATCCCGTTCATCGCGCTCGCGGCGATCGGCGTCGGAAAGCCAGGCGAGATCGCCGCCCCATACGCGAACGACGTCATGTTCCTCTTCGGCGGTGGATCGCTGATCGCGCTCGCCCTCGATCGCGGTGGGGTCTCGCGGCGCTTCGCGGCGGCGGTGATCGCCATCGCCGGATCCAGTCCGCTCGCGGTGCTCTCGGCCGTGATGCTCGCGACGGCGCTCATGAGCGCCTTCGTCTCGAACCTCGCCACGACGGCGACGATGCTGCCGTTCGCGCTCGCGCTGGCGGCAAGCGTCCGGGCCGCGGCGCGCGACGAGGCGCAGCGGCGCGCCGCGGGCAGGTTCGCAACCTCGCTCTTCCTCGGCATCGCGTTCGCATCGAGCATCGGCGGCGCGCTGACGCCCGTCGGAAGCCCGCCGAATCCGATCGCGATCGAGGAACTCGAGAAGCAGGGGGTCGCGATGGACTTCCTGCGCTGGATGTACTTCAGCGTGCCGACGACCGCGGTCATGCTCCCGCTGGCGGTCGTGGTGCTCGGCACGTGGCTCTTTCCCGCGCACGGCATCCGGGTTCCGAAGCAGCCGCCGGACGCCGAGCTGCTCGGACGCGATGGCTGGTTCGCCCTCGCCGTCTTCGGCCTCGCGCTCACCGCGTGGGTGACGAATCCGCTGTGGCAGGACGGCTTCAAGGCCGTCAAGGAAGGAACGATCGCGGTCGCGGCGGCGGCGATGCTCTTCCTCCTCCCCAGCCGGGTGCGCCCCGGCGAGGGAGTTCTGGCGCCGCGTGATTTCGCGCAGGTGCCCTGGCGCGTGCTCGTCCTCTTCGGCGGCGGCCTCTGCCTCGCGGACGCGATGCAGCGGACGGGGCTTTCCGCCTCGCTCGGGACGCTGTTCGAGTCGGCGGGCGCGCTCCCTTCGATCGGTGTCCTCGCGGTCGTCGTCGCGGTCCTCGTCTTCGCGAGCGAGGTCGCGTCGAACACGGCGCTCGCCGCGATGTCGGTGCCGATCGTGGCCGCCATCGCACCCGTGCTCGGTCTGCCACCGCAGGCGCTCGTGATTCCCGCGGTGTTCGCGGCAAGCTGGGCCTTCGCGATGCCCGTCGGCACGCCGCCCAACGCGCTCGTCTTCGCATCCGGTCAGGTGCGGGCTCGGGACATGATGCGCGCGGGTCTCGTGCTCGACGTGATCGCCATCGCGGTGATCGTGGTCATGGCGAAGGTGCTGCTCTGAGCGCGTGGCCGCGAAGCTTCACGCTCGAAGGGTCATGTCTCGAAGGGTCATGTCTCGAAGGGTCATGTCTCGAAGGGTCATGCTCGACCGCCGATCCCTGAAGGCCCGTGCGCGACGCACGCTCGCCCGCGGTTCCGACGGGCGCCGCCAGCGAGCGCAAGAAGCGCGAGTCCGCCCGGTGCGGGCACGAGCGACACGCCATGAAGCGTGATCGATCCGGTCCAGGTGCCGGAGGAGTCCGCGCCGCCCCAGCCGTTCCCGATCCAGATGCTGCGCGGCGACGCTCCCGGATTCGAGGAGAACGCGAGCGGGCTCGTCAACTGCACCGATCCGATCGACGTCGTACCGACGACGGAGGACCCGCCGTTCGGCCAGAAGTAGCGCTGCGTGGCGTTGAGGTCCGTGAAGCCGCCGATCTGGAGGAGTCCGCCGGTCGAGAAGGGCTCGACGTCGACGTAGACGCAGAGATCGTCCGCATAGGCGAAGCCGCTCGTCGCCATCAGCTGCACGTTGATCGAGGCGCCCGTCAGCAGTCCGGACAACGACGGAGCTCCCATCAGATCGGTGACCCGCACGAACTGCAGTCCGGCGAACGTGGAGCCGGAAAGTGGCACGGTGATGTCGGCGAGGGCGGCGTTCGAGATCAGGAGGGCGGTCGAGGCGAGGGTGGCCCGCTTCATGTGGGGAACTCCATATCTGTTGGGACCGCGGCTGGGCGGACCCGTCGAGAAGAGCGCCGGCGTTGTTCCGCGTGCATCGAATCGAACCGGGATCGCGCACTTCTCCCTCGGGATCGAGACCATCGAGATGACACGGTCCGAGAGGTGCGAAAAAGACAACCGGGCGGTCCGAAGACCGCCCGGTTGGATGTTGCAGGTCACTCGGCGCGAGCCGAGCAGCGCGCGTCGCGATCAGCGACGACGACGGCCGGCAAGGCCAGCGAGACCGAGGAGCGCGAGCGCGCCCGGAGCCGGAACCGCAACCGCGTCGACGCCGTGGAGGGTCACGGTGCCCGTCCAGGTGCCCGAGGTGCCCGCGGCGCCGTAGCCGTTGCCGATCCAGATCGTGCCGTCGACGGCCTTGTTGCCGGTGAAGGCAAGCGCGGTCGTGAAGTTCACGGTGCCGATCGAGGTCGTGCCAACGGCCGACGAGCCGCCGTTCGGCCAGAAGTAGCGCTGCGCGGCGCTGAGGCTCGAGAAGCCACCGACCTGGAGGAAGCCAGCGGTCGACAGCGGCTCGACGTCGACGTAGATGCAGAGGTCGTCGGCGTAGGTGAACGCCGTCGACGCGTTCAGCGTGACGTTGATCGAGGCGCCGGTGAAGGTGCCGACGATGTTCGTCGTGGTGTAGTCAACGATCTGCGCGAAGTTGAAACCCGTGAAGGTCTCGTTCGTGAGGGTGACGGTGATGTCGGCCGAGGCAGCCGAGGCGACCGCAGCAGCGGCAACGCCAGCAAAGAGGACAGTCTTCATATTTCTCTCCGAGAATCTAGGACAGGTTAGGAGAACAGAACAGACGAAGCCTCGAGATGACGGTCTCTCGGCAAAACAGGGCAGGACATGTCGGTCTCGACCGAAACGCGCTGTCGTGGAAGACGCGCATGACGCTTGAGAGACCGATCCTCAGGACTGGACGGTCCCGAGGCCCATTTCCGACTCTCCGAAGCGGAAGGTGACACGGCTTCCGGTCGAGGCAAGCGAATCAGGGAAGGAAAGAGGAAATTGCCAACCCCGCGCCGACATCATCCGATAGCCTCCATCCGATGAGCGCGCCCTCCCAGCGAGAGATCGAGGAACTCGAACGGATGCTTGCGGAGCAGCGGCATGCGCAAGTCCTTGCGCGGGCTGATGTTTGGACCGCTGCTGCGCCGACGGACTGGCGGCCGTTCGACCTGCTGGCGCGGGTCCACTACGCAACGGGCCGGGTGGGCC
>JBIIYI010000344.1:0-3812 GCA_044346895.1 Phycisphaerales bacterium | reverse complement strand
CGCGGTCGTAGTCGCTGGTCGTGACCTCGATCTGGCCCTTGATCTGCTCGATGCGTCCCTGGATGTCCTTGGTCTTGCCGAGGCCCTCGACGATCGTGCAGTTGTCCTTGTCGACGGTGATCTTCTTCGCGCGGCCGAGATCGGTGAGCGCGAGGTTCTCGAGCTGGATGCCGAGTTCCTCCATGATCGCCTGGCCACCGGTGAGGACGGCGATGTCCTGCAGCATCTCCTTGCGGCGGTCGCCGAAGCCCGGCGCCTTCACGGCGCAGACCTTGAGGACGCCGCGGAGCTTGTTCACGACGAGGGTCGCGAGCGCCTCGCCGTCGATGTCCTCGGCGACGATGAGCAGGCTCTTGCCGCTCTCGGCGATCTTGCCGAGGATCGGGAGGAACTCCTTCGCGCTCGAGATCTTCTTCTCGTAGATGAGGACGAAGCAGTCCTCGAGCACGCACTCCATGGCCGCCTGGTTGGTGACGAAGTGCGGGCTGAGGTAGCCCTTGTCGAACTGCATGCCCTCGAGGAGCGAGACGTGCGTGTCGAGGCTCTTGCCTTCCTCGACGGTGATGACGCCGTCCTTGCCGACCTTGTCCATCGCCTCGGCGATGATCTTGCCGATGTCCATGTCCTGGTTCGCGGAGCACGCGCCGACCTGCGCGATCTCCTTCGAGCCCGAGACCTTCTTCGACATCCGGCGGAGATCCTCGATCACGGCCGCGACGGCCTTGTCGATGCCGCGCTTGACCGAGTTCGCGTTCGCGCCCGCGGTGATGTTGCGGAGGCCTTCCTGGAAGATCGCCTCGGCGTAGACGGTCGCGGTGGTGGTGCCGTCGCCAGCGTCCTTCGACGCCTTCGACGCGACTTCCTTCACCATCTGCGCGCCCATGTTCTCGTAGGGATCCTCGAGCTCGATCTCCTTGGCGACGGTGACGCCGTCCTTGGTGACGGTCGGGGCGCCGAACGACTTCTCGAGGACGACGACGCGGCCCGACGGGCCGAGCGTGACCTTGACGGCCTTCGCGAGCTTCTGCACGCCGCGGAGGATGCGCTCGCGCGCGTCGGTGTCGTATGCGATCTGCTTTGCTGCCATTGGTGTTTCTCGTTTCTTTCTGCTGATGCGCTTTCGCGCACGGTTGTGTTTCTAGAACGCTGAACTGCTGTTCACCAGAGGGAGCGCCCGCAGGCGCGACCGCTCATCGATTCCGCCGGAGGTCGCTGCCTTAGCAGCGACCGCTCGAACTCCGCACCAGAGGTCGCTGCCGCAAGCAGCGACCGCTCAAACCACGACCGCTCCTACCCGATCTCGACCCACGCCACCCGCTCGGCGTCCACGATGTAGACGTGCGAGCCGTCCGTGACCTTCACGAGCCCGTCGGCCTCCGCCGGAATCAGCATCGCGCGCTTCACGATGCAGCTCGACGCGTGATCGAACTCGATCCGGAGGTCGCGCTGGCCGTTCAGCTCGCGGAACGCGAGGCGGAGGGTGTCGGGATTCATGCTCATCGTGGGTCACGCTCCGTGTGGATCGGCGGAGGCGCGGAGGCGCGCGCTCACTCGATCACGCCGAGGATGTCCTCCTCGGTCATGATGAGCATCGACTCGCCGTCGATCTTGATCTCGGTGCCGGCGTAGGACGAGAAGATGACGCTGTCGCCCTTCTTCACGGTGAACGGCGTGAGCTTGCCGTTGTCCTTGCTGCGGTGACCGTCGCCCAGCGCCACGATCTTGCCCTGCTTCGGCTTCTCCTTGCTCGACTCGGGAAGGAAGATGCCGCTTTCGGTCTTGGTGGCGGCTTCGTCGCGCTTCACGAGGATCTTGTCGCCGAGTGGACGGAACTTCATGTGGTTCTCCTTCGATGGATCTATGCGTGTCTTCTGAACTCTCACCTGCGGCCGACTCCGACTTCGACCGCGCCTGAACTGATTTCGTCGCGACTTCCCGTCGCCCGCACCGCCGCGGTCACGCCGCGGGCCAGTGGTCGCGGTAGTGGCGCCGCACGACGCGCTCGAGCGCCTGCAGCATCGCCTCGATGGGAACGGGATCGTCGAGCACCGTGAACGCGCCGTCGCGCAGGGCGTCGGCGAGCATGCGGGTCGATTCCGCGGGGTCGACCTGCCGGGGCCGCACGACGATCGTCGGCGGGGGCTGGTCGAGGCGCCGCAGGAGCTGGAGGACGCGCGGCCCGGCAGGGACGGCGCGCGCCGCAGGAAGCCGGGTGCGCGTCGGGTGCATCGGGATCGAGAGGTCGATCACCGCGATGTGGACGCGGGCGCTGCGGATCACCTCGCTCGCCTCGTCGCCGCTCTCCGCGCGGTAGCAGCGGATGCCGAAGCGGTCGAGGATGAGCGGGATCTGGTCGGCGAAGTCGTGCTCGCGCCATCCGCCGTAGGTGAGGAGGAGGTTGAGCGACCCGCGAGCCGACCCCTCCGCGTCCGCACCGTTCCCATCCCCACGCGACCAGCCCCCGCCGGAAGCGGAGTCTGGGGCAGGGTCGGGCATGTGCAGACGGAGCATCATGGAGAGGGCGGCGAGGCAACGGGTGTGCCAGCGGCGGAAGCGGACGCCTTCCCATCCATCGTGGCGGTGGAGCGCGCGCCGGGTTGCGCCGCGTCGAACGGCCAGTGAAGCCTGGGTAGAAGCCGAGTTTCTAAACCCATCCCGGCTATGGCTTTAGATCGATTGTCCACACCCACCACCCGGCAAGGGAGGCCGCGGGTTGCTCACACCTCGCAGCTCTCCCATCCGCGCGGCGTCCATCGACGGCGTCGCCAAGGGTGGAGGTCCACCCCGTTCCGCCTGCCAAGTTGGCACATGAATCCCCACCCGACCTTGGACGATTTTCCGGCGCAGAAGCCCCCACCCGGTCGACCTATCTTCCCCGTTCACCCCGGGCCGGACGCGGGTCCAGCGCCGGGCATGTTCCGCGAGCCCCCCTTCCGAAGGCACCCATGGCCGTCCGCATCGCCGACCTCTTCAAGAACCACGTCTCGCACCTCGGGAAGACCGCGACGGTCCAGGGCTGGGTGCGGACCCGCCGCGACTCGAAGGCGGGGATCTCGTTCGTCGCGATCACCGACGGCTCATGCTTCGACACCGTGCAGGCGGTCGTGCCGAACACGGTCGCGAACTACGAGTCGGAGGTCCTGAAGCTGACCGCGGGCTGCTCGGTCGAGGTGACCGGCACGGTGGTCGCGAGCCAGGGCAAGGGCCAGTCGGTCGAGATCCAGGCCGAGTCGATCAAGGTCCACGGCCTCGTCGACGACCCCGACACCTACCCGATCTCGCCAAAGCAGCACTCGTTCGAGTACCTGCGCGAGGTCGCGCACCTCCGCGCGCGCACGAACACCTTCGGCGCGGTTGGTCGCGTGCGCCACTGTCTCGCGATGGCGGTACATCGCTTCTTCCACGAGCAGGGCTTCCTCTGGGTGCACACGCCGATCATCACGGGTAGCGATTGCGAAGGCGCCGGTCAGATGTTCCGCGTGTCGACGCTCGACATGATGAACGTGCCGAAGACGCCCGACGGGAAGATCGACTACGCGCAGGACTTCTTCGGCCGCGAGACGAACCTCACGGTGTCGGGCCAGCTCAACGTCGAGACGTGGTGCATGGCGCTTTCGAAGGTCTACACCTTCGGGCCGACGTTCCGCGCGGAGAACTCGAACACCTCGCGGCATCTTGCCGAGTTCTGGATGATCGAGCCAGAGATCGCGTTCGCCGACCTCCATGTCGACGCGAAGCTCGCGGAGGATCTGCTCAAGTACATGTTCCGCGCGCTGCTTGCCGAGCGCATGGACGACATGAAGTTCTTCGCC
>JBIIYI010000343.1:0-3816 GCA_044346895.1 Phycisphaerales bacterium | reverse complement strand
TGCGGATCGGCTACTTCACGCGGTTTCGACACGCTTCGCCCGGTCGGTCGCGGCGCGGGAGGCGCCGCCGCGTCCGTCGGTCACCACGTCGTCGCAAAGCAGGCGAACGGAACGCGCCCCGTTCCGGTCGCGGTCTCGATCTCGAGTTCACCTTCGAAGATCCCACCGTGCTGCGGCGTAACCGCGATCTTGACGAGCGCCGCGTCCGCACCGACGTCGCGCTTCGACACATACTGGACGTCGAGCCCGGGTATGAGAGAACGCACCGCCTTCACGGCGCTCCAGTCGGGCCGCTCGATCGCGCCGCGCTTCGGCGGGTTGTAGTGCTCGAGTTCGAACTCGACCTCCGCGCTCGTCCCCGCATGCGCGTTGCCGCCGATCACGAGGCTCTCCTTCACGATCCAGAAGCGCTGGAACCGCGGCATGTCGGCCTTCGTCCCCGTGCATTCGTCGCGCACGCGCAGCGGGATCACCGGGCAGTCCAGACGGTCGGTCCAGAGGAACCACCAGAGCGGCATCTGCTCGCACGCACGGCCGGCGAGATCCCAGCGGATCTCGTACTCGGCGCGCGGCGCATCGGTGCCGGGCGTGAATCCGACGAACACGGGATCCTTCGCGCCCGATCGCCTGATCGTGAAGGGCTTGCCGTCGAGCGACCGCACCTTGATGGTCCCCGAGGTGACCTCCTTGAGCGCGTCGACGTAGGGCGGATCGGAGAGGATGGGGAAGCGCACGTCGCCCGCGATCTTCGCCTGCATCGGCTGATGCTTGTCGAAGGTGAGGAAGACGACGGCCTCCTTCGGCCCGGGCACGCGCGGCGCGGCCAGCGATGCGGTGAGTTCGAGCGTGCCGCCGGGCGCGATGATCCGTCCCTTGACGTCGCTGATCTGGGTGCACTTGCAATTGGGCTTTGCGTCGAGCACCGTAACCGCAGCCGGACCGTTGTTGACGATCGTGAACTTTGCGGGGCTGGTCGAACCTGGCTCGACCGGGCCGAGATTGACGACCGGAGGAAGCACCGCGATCGTCGGCGCCTGCTGCGGCTGCGTCCCCTGCGGGGCCGCCGGGCGCTGCGCCGGACGGGCACCCTGCTGGACCGCCTCGCGCGGCACCGCGGCGGCGCCGGATGCCAGCGCACCCGACGCGGCGAGGGCGAGGAGAACGATGCGGGCGACGGAAGGAGCGAGGGCGTGGCGTGGCATGGGGGCCTTCAGGTGGGACTCGATGGCTTTGATTCGTGCGCGGGACGCGGCGACTGGATCGAACGGAGACGCGCGCGGCGTCAGGTGACTTCCTTCCGGCCGGCTGCGGCTTCGGCTGCGGCCCCGGCTGCGGCCTCGGCTGCGGCCTCGGCTGCGCGTTTCGCCCGGCGATCGGCGCGGAAGTTGACGAGTTCGACGCCGAGCGCGAAGCCCATCGCGAAGTAGATGTAGCCCTTCGACACGTGCTGGCCGAATCCTTCCGCGATCAGCATCACGCCGATGAGGATGAGGAACGAGAGCGCGAGCACCTTGAGCGAACGGCGCTCCTCGACGAAGCGCGCGATCGGCCCCGCGGCGAAGAGCATCACGCCCACCGAGGCGACGACCGCGACCACCATCGTCGGCAGATGGTCCGCCATGCCGACCGCGGTGATGACGCTGTCGAGGCTGAAGACGAGGTCCATCAGCATGATCTGCGCGATCACGCCGGAGAACGAGACGCGCTTGGGAGCCGCATCCGCATGCGGACCTGCGCTGATGTGGTGGATCTCCTTGACGCTCTTGAAGAGGAGGACGAGTCCGCCGCCGATCAGGATGAGGTCGCGCCAGCTGAACGAGAGTTCGCGGCCGAGGGCGTTCAGCGAGAAGACCTCGCCGGTGAGGTTGCGGACCCAGTCGATCGCCATGAGGAGCGCGATGCGCATCAGCATGGCGGCGACGAGGCCGATGTTGCGGGCGCGGCGCTGCTGTTCGGGCGGCAGACGCGCCGCGAGCACCGCGATGAACACGACGTTGTCGACCCCGAGCACCACCTCGAGCGCGGTCAGCGTGGCGAGGGCGAGCAGGTTCTCCGGCTGGAAGATCTGGAGAAGGGATTCCACCGAGGCAGCGTACGAAAAACGGCGCGGCCCCGGACGAGCCGGGGCCGCGCGGAAATCTGCGCATCGTCCGGGCGCGGAAGGCGCCGCGGGTCGCGCGGGGGCTCAGCCCCACGCGCTCAGCATGATCGCGAGGTCGGTCGCCTCGACCGAGCCGTCGCCGTTGAGGTCGCCCGCGCCCGGGCCGCCCCAGTTCGAGAGCATGATCGCGAGGTCGGCGGCGTCGATGGTGCCGTTGCAATCGAGATCGGCCGGCGCGCACGGCGGCGCGCAGGTGCCGTCGCCGGTCGAGGGGACGATCTTGTAGATCTGCCCGCCGTGGTCGACGACGTAGAGCTCGCCGTTGGCGTCCTCGCCGAAGCTCACGATCTGGTTGACCGTCGCGCCTTCGAGCGACGGCGTGATCTGCGTGTTGCGCAGCGTGAACTCGGTCTTCGTGTTGGTGGCCGCGTTGTAGCGGAAGCTCCACACGTTGTTGTTGACGTAGTCGGCGAAGAAGTAGGTTCCCTGGAGGTCGGGCATGCGGCAGCCGCGGTAGACGTAGCCGCCGGTCAGCGAGAATCCGCCCGACGTGCCCGAGACGTGGGAGTACGTGTGGATGGGAGCGGTGAGCGAGGGCGAACCGAAGGTGCAGCCCGTGAGGCCCGTGTTCAACGTGCCCTCGGTGCAGCGCCAGCCGTAGTTCCTGCCTCCGGCAGCACCTGCGAGCTGGAAGTTGATCTCCTCCGCGGCGTTCTGACCGACGTCGCCGACCCAGAGGTCACCCGTGTCGCGGTCGAAGGAGCATCGCCACGGATTGCGGAGGCCGTAGGCCCAGAACGTGTCGTCGGCCGTCGAGCCGCCCGCGAACGGGTTTCCGGCCGGAATCGTGTAGTACGGGCTCGCGCCGCCGACCGTGGGCTTGATGCGGTGCATCTTGCCGAGGCGCGAGGTCAGGTTCTGCGCGAGGTTGCCGGGATCGTTCGCGCTACCGCCGTCGCCGACGGCGATGTAGAGGTTGCCGTCCGGACCGAAATCGATCCAGCCGCCGTTGTGATTGTTGTAGGGATCGCTCCACGTCATCAGGATGACGCCCGTCGCGTTGGCGACGTTCGGGTCGCCCGCGGAGCGCGTGTACCGCGCGACGTTGTTCGTGCCGGCGTTCGTGTAGTAGACGTAGAACTGGCCGTTCTTCGCGTAGTTGGGGTCGAACGCGAGACCGAGGAGGCCGCGCTCGTCGCTCACCGTGGACACGTTGTCGACGATCGGATCGATGTTGAGGAAGTTGGTCACGAGCAGGGTCGGCGTCGCGCTCGTCATGTCGACGATGCGGACGCGGCCGGCCTTCTCGAGGACGAAGAGGCGCGACTCGTCGCCGGGCGCGTGGGTGACGTACGTCGGGTACGTCAGGCCGGTGTTGATGATGCGCTTCGTACGCACGGTCTGCGCGTCGGCAGCGGTCGAGACGGCAAGCGAGGCCACCGCGGTGGCGAGGACGATCTTCTTCAGCATGGGATCTCTCGGGGTGTTGCGAACTGTGCCAGGCGCGTCCGCATGGTCCCACCGGGACCTCTCGGAAGCGCTTCTCCTCGACGACTGGACCCGGGGAGGCCGGGGCGAAGCCGATATTCGGAAGATACGCCCGAAACGGTGCAGTTCCATTCCAAGTTCGTCACGAATCCGGGATCTGCACGGCCGCGCCGGAGATCACGCCGCCCGAGCCGAGCGCGAGGGGCCGACAAGGTCCTGAAACCGTG
>JBIIYI010000342.1:0-3817 GCA_044346895.1 Phycisphaerales bacterium | reverse complement strand
GGGACGCGCGCGGGCCCGCCCGCCTGCGCGCGACCGCGATGGGCCTGACCGACCGCCCTTGGCGGCCAACACCAGCTTCTCCCTCCTCGACCGCGCGCATCCACTCCGACGATGCGCGCGGTCTGTTTTTGGATCGGTGAACGTCTCCGGTCGACGCAGTCGACCGGGTGCCACGAGCCCTGCGCACGCGAAGCGCGCGGAGGGTCGTGGTCGACAGGCGTCGGAAGCGTCGGGAACTTCGGGAACTTCGGGAGCTTCGGGAGCTTCGGGAGCTTCGGAAGCGTCGGGAGCTTCGAGGGACGTCGCGCAGCGCCGGTTGTTCGGAGCGCCGGAAGCCGACGCAGCCACCACGCGAGTCTCCCATCGATCGCGTCGACTGGGGAATCTTCCCCTGCCGCGTCGGTGCGATTTTTCCCACGTGCTGCGAGATCCCTCCGTGCCCACGCGGAGTTCATGCGTCAGCGAATCCTTCGCACGACCTCCGCACAACTCGAGAACTCCGGGACCACCATGCACACCACGCGCCACGCCATCGATCTCCTCGCTCCTTCCGCAACCCTCCTTACGACTCTCGCCGCGACTCTCGCCGCAACGCTCGCAACGGCATCCGCAGACGCGGCCATCGTGTCCGTCACGGGCAGCGCCACGCTCATCGCGGCGCCCGTCTCCGCGCAGTTCACGCAACTGCCTGGTCCGCCGGCCTACTGCTGGAACGAGCAGACGAACGTCTCGATTCCCGCCAGCGGCATCAACGTCAACACGCTCGGAAACGGCTTCTGGACCGGACCGACCCCCAACCTCAACATCTACTTCGGAACCGCGGTCGACTCGCACATGATCCACTTCGACGCGACGCAGGGCGTGTCGAACGTCGGCGGACAGGTCACCTTCTCGTCGAACATCGTCGCGGTGATCTACGAGAACATCCTCCTCGACGCGACCGACGCGTCCTTCGGGGCGCTCGGCACGACGTACGAAACCGGCAACCCGATCCGCAGCCACAACGCGTCGCTGTTCCAGTCGGCGTTCCAGGTGAACAACAACGTGCTCGACTTCTCGCTGTGGGCGGCGGCTTTCACGCTTCCCAACCGGATGACCGAACTGCGCGTCCTCACCGCGGCGGTCCCCGCGCCGGGCGCGATCGCGCTGCTCGGACTCGCCGGCCTCGTCGGCCGCCGCCGTCGCGGTTGAACGACGCACCATCCATCGGACACTCCGCCCTCGACCCGCTCGACTCCCGATCTCAGGACAAGGACACCACCATGCAAAGCACGCTCACCACGCTCTCGCTCGCGATGCTCGCCCCGCTCTCACTCGCCGTTTCCGCGCACGGCGCCATCACCTCCGTCGCCGGCCAGGCGTTGCAGATCGCACCGCCCGCAAGCGCGCTGTACACCGCGCTGCCAGGCCCGCCGGCCTTCTGCTGGGACGAGCAGAGCGGCGTGAGCTCGACCGCGGTACTCGTCAACACGATTGGAAACGGCACCTTCACGGGCGGTTCGTGGGGGCCGGTCGCCGCCGGTGGCGTGTTCGACTCGCACATGATCCACTTCGACGCGGGTCAGGGCGTCGCGCTCGTCCAGGGCGCGGTCACGTTCTCCGGCAACATCGTCGCGGTGATCTACGAGAACCTGCTTCTCGACATCAGCGACAGCCCGCTCGGCGCGCCCGGCACGACCTACGCGACGGGCGACCCGTTCCGCAGCCACGCGACGAATCTCGGCGCGAGTTCGTACACCGTCGCGGGCAACACGCTCACCTTCACGCTCTGGGCGAACAGCTTCGCCGCATGGCCCAACAAGATGGCGCAGCTGCGCGTCCTCACCGATGGCACGGTGCCCGCGCCGGGCGCGGTGGCGCTGCTCGGGCTCGCGGGTCTCGCGGGACGTCGACGTCGCTGAGCGCGGGCAAGGACGCTGAGCGCGGGCGAGGACGCCGAGCGCGGGCAAGGACGCCGAGCGCGGGCGACCTCGCGAACACTCGGCAGTCTCGACGCACACTTCCTCCCTCCCCTTCCAGAAAACCCCGCGGACGCCGTTTCCCGCGGGTTTTTCATTGGCGCGCCTGCGCAACACGTGCCGGCAGCCCGCCGCCGCGCACATGGCGTCGAAAGGTCGCTACCTTTCCGGCCCAAATGGACGCCCCCGCGCTCTCGATCAGCCCGCCCGTCCTCTTCTTCGTGCTCGGAATGATCGCGACGCTCGTCCGATCCAATCTGCGCGTGCCGCATGCGGTGACGAAGTTGATGTCGCTCTATCTCTTGTGGGCGATTGGCTTCACAGGTGGTGTGAAGATCGCGCAGAGCGGGCTCGGACGCGACGCGCTGGTGTCGATCGCGATCGGCATGTCGCTCGCGGCGCTGCTGCCGCTGGCGGTGTTCGCGCTGCTCAAGCGGCGCGTAGGGATTCATGATGCGGCCGCGAGCGCGGCGGCGTTTGGTTCGGTGAGCGCGGTGACGTTCCTCACCGCGTCGAGCATGCTTGATGCGCTCGGTATCGGTTACGGCGGACACATGGTGGCGGTCATGGCGCTGATGGAGTCGCCCGCGATCGTCGTGAGCATCATCCTCCTGCGACGGGCGCAGAAGGCGGCCGGCGAGGCGGATGCGCAGCAGACGGGGTGGGGCACGATCATGCACGAGGCGTTTTTGAACGGGCCCGTGCTGCTTCTCCTCGGAAGCCTCGTGATCGGACTCGTGACGCGCGAGCGCGGGTTCGAGGCGTTCAAGCCGCTTTGCAAGGACCTCTTCAACGGCGTCCTTGTCTTCTTCTTGCTCGACCTCGGACTGCTTGCTGCACGCCGATTGCGCGGGTTCATCGCGCGCGGTTGGTCGCTCATTGCGTTCGGATTGGTGTTCCCGCCGGTCGCGGGTGGATTGGCGCTCGTACTCGCGAAACTCGGCGGACTTGGCGTCGGCGACGCGACGCTGCTCGCGACGCTCGCGGCGAGCGCGAGTTACATCGCGGTGCCTGCGGCCGCGCGCATCGCGATTCCGAAGGCGGATCCCTCGGTCTACATCGGCCTCGCGCTGGCGGTGACGTTCCCCTTCAACGTGATCGTCGGCATTCCGCTCTACCTCGCGGGTGCGCGCGCCCTCTGCGGGTGAGGCGTGCCGATGAGGCGTTGACTCAGCCGCGGGCGAACTTCGAGGACGATCGCGAGGAAACCCGCGACCGACCGCCCCCGCGCGAACGCGAGGACGCCTTCGTGGAAACCGCCGCGGTCGAACCACTGGACGACTTCTTCTTCGCGGACGCCCGCCTGCGCGGCTTCCGCGGTGCGCTCGAGAGACTGTCGATCGGGACGACCGTGCCCTCTGGGAACCTGGCCGAGATGACGAGCTCGCCACCGAGCGCCTCGATGTAGCGCCGAAGCGTGCTCAGGTACATGTCGGTGGCGCTCTCGATCTTCGAGACGCTCGCCTGGCCGAGCTTGAGCCTGCCCGCCATCGCCAGCTGAGTCTGTCCGATCGCCTCGCGGATGTCCGCAAGACGGAGCCGCGCGACGGTTGCGCGCACGCGCGCGTCGACGCGCGCACGTGTTGCAGGGTCGAAGTCCGCGACAAGCTCGCTGAACGGCCGGACACCGGAGGTGGTCGTGTGTGGTGTAGATCGTTGTTGCATGGATGGTTCCTAATCCGCCTTCTTTGATTGGTCGTCCTGATGCGATTCCTTGAGATGCGATTCCTTGAGATGCGATTCCTTGAGATGCAGTTCCCTGAGATGTGATTTGTATCGTTACTCAGCTCGCGCAATCATCACGCGATAGAACTGAGGATCGCCCGACTTTTCTCCACCGATCAGGAGGACTGCGCGCC
>JBIIYI010000341.1:0-3818 GCA_044346895.1 Phycisphaerales bacterium | reverse complement strand
GTCCGTAGATGAAGCGCTCGCCCGGATCCGCCTTGAACGCGGCTTCGATCGACGCCTTCGCGCGGTCGGTGATCCCGTTCGCGGCCGCCGAGCGCGGGTTGTCGATCTTCGCGCTGAGCGACTCGAGCCCGGACGCAAGCGACAGCAACTGACGCACCGTCACCGCCGCCTTGCGCGGATCGGCCTTCCACTCGTGGATCGTGTCGCTGACGCGCTCGTCGAGGGAGAGGAGTCCGTCGTCGACGGCGATGGCGGCGGCGATGCCGCAGAAACTCTTCGTGCCGCTCGCGAGCAGATGCGGCGTGGTCGAGGTCATGCCCGCGCGACCGGCTTCGAAGAGGACCTCGCCATCGCGAAGGACGAGCATGAAGTCGCCATCCTCCGCAAGCGAGTAGGCGCTTGCCGCCTCGCAGCGCGCGAGGAACGCGCGGTCGACGGTGGGGGTGCCCGCGGGGTCGGACGCCTCTGCGGAGGAGGCCTCCGGAGCGGCGGGGTCGCGCTCGGCGCCGTCCGGCCTCGCGGGGTCGCCCGGTGCGTGCGCTCCGCCGCTGGCGGCCGCGATGGTCGGCTGTTCGGGCTTCGACTCCTTCGCCGTGCACGCGGCCGCGAGGAGTCCCGCCGCGATCCCGACCAGCAGTCGGAGTCGCGGGCGGCCGCTCCGCCGCACGACAGGCGCATCGACAGGCGCATCGAAGGTCGCATTGAAGGGCGCATCGACGGGCGTCGTCGGGTCTTGGAAAGCGTCGTCGCCGTGCATGTGCGCTGAACGTCGTCAGGAGTCGCGCGATTGCCGCCGGAGCCGTCGGATCATCTCGGGTGCCGTTCTGAAGCGGGGTACCGCGGTCGCGTCGTTTCGCGCGGCAGCCTGGCCGTCGCCCGGGTGGGGCATGCGCGGGAGGCGGTAGAGTATCGGCCATGCTTGCCGATCTCGACATGCTGGAGCGCGAGGCGCTCTCGGAACTCGACACCGTGACCGACGCGGGCGCGCTCGAGGCGTTCCGCGTGCGCTGGCTCGGCTCGAACGGTCGGCTTCGGACCGCGATGGAGGCGCTGAAGACCGTCCCCAAGGACCAGAAGCCCGCGGTCGGGAAGCGGCTGAACGAGGTGAAGGCGGCAATCGAGGGTGCGTTCAACGCGCGTCGCGAATCCGCGGTCGCCGCTCCCAAGGGACCGCCGGTCGATGTCACCGAGCCCGGGCTCCCGGTCGGCGAAGGCGCGCGCCATGTGATCGCGAGGACGATCGACGAGATCGTCGACGTCCTCGGCCGCATGGGGTTCGCGGTCGCGGATGGCCCCGAACTCGAGGACGAGTGGCACAACTTCAACGCGCTCAACATCCCCGAGAGCCACCCGGCGCGCGGGCCCGCGGACAACTTCTTCCTCGGCGGCGAGGTGGCGGGCAGGCTGCTGCTCCGGACGCAGACCTCGACGGTGCAGATCCGCGCGATGGAGTCGATGAAGCCGCCGCTCAAGATCTGCGCGATCGGGCGCGTCTACCGGCCCGACGCGCACGATGCGACGCACTACTCGATGTTCCATCAGGTCGAGGGGCTCTTCGTCGACCGGCGCGTGTCGATGGTGGATCTCAAGACGACGCTCGTCCAGTTCGCGAAGGCGTTCTTCGGACCGGAGGCCGAGATCCGGCTTCGTCCGAGCTTCTTCCCGTTCACCGAGCCGAGCGCGGAGCTCGACATGAAGATGCGCGTCATGCGCAACGGCGTGCCCGAGTGGCGCTGGATCGAGCTCGGTGGCTGCGGCATGGTCGATCCCAACGTCTTCAAGGCGGTCGGCATCGATCCGGAGGAGTGGACCGGCTTCGCGTTCGGCCTCGGGATCGAGCGCATCGCCATGCGCAAGTACGGAATCGGCGACATCCGGCTCCTCTTCGAGAACGACGCGCGGTTCCTGCGGCAGTTCGCCTGAGCGTCGCGCGCATCGAGAGACTCGCCCCATGAGCCTGCGAAAGAAGACGACCCGAGCGGCAGCGTGGCAGTTCGCCGCGCGGCTCTCCGATCGCGGGCTCCGGTTCGTCGCGAGCATGGTGCTCGCGCGCATGCTGGCGCCCGAGGATTTCGGCGCGCTCGCGGCGGTCCTCGTCGTCGCGGGCATGGTCGAGGCGATCACCTACGCGGGCGTCGATCAGGCGATCGCGCAGTCGTCGCGCAGCGCCGATCCACGCTTCCTCGGCTCGGCGTTCCGCATCCTCGCGATCCGCGGGCTCCTCATCTCGACGGGCGTGTTCCTCGCCGCGCCGCTCGTCGACTGGTACTACGGCCGCGACGACCTCACGTGGCTCGTGCGCATCGTGTCCTTCTCCTCCCTCGTCGGCGGCATGGCGAACCCGTGGGTCCACAGCGAGCGCAAGGAACTGAGGCTGCAGCCGCTGTCGATCTCGATCGTCGCGGCGGGGGCGGCGCAGATCGCGGTGTCGCTGTTCGGCGCGTGGCTCGGCTTCGGCGCGATGGCGCTCGCGCTCGGGACGCTCGCCGGCGGCGTCGCCTCGACGGTCACGGGGTGGATGCTCGTCCCCCGGAGGCTCGACCTCGCGTCCGACCCCGAGGCGATGCGCGAACTGCGTTCCTTCGCGGGGCGTGCGGCCGGCATCCCGTTCCTGATCGCGCTCTTCCTCCAGCTTCCGGGGCTGGTGCTCGGCCGCGCGACCGGGCTGGCCGAACTCGGCGTCTTCACCCTCGCGCAGCGGATCACGTCGCTCCCGGGCGAGATCGCGCTGCCGATCTTCGGAAGCGTGCTGAGCCCGGCCTATGCGCAGATCCGCGAGGATCGCGAGCGGCTCAGACGCGTGTGGCTGCTCGCAGTCTCGGGCGTCGCGCTCCTCATCGCGCCTGCGGTGGCGGCGGTCGCGGTGCTCGACGGACGCGTTCCCGCGGTCGTCTACGGCGAGCGCTACGCCGGCCCGACGGGCGTGGTGGCGCTTCTCGCGGTGGCGTCGTGGTTCTCGGTGGTCGCAAGCTGCTGCGGCGCCCTCTTCTGGGGGCTGGCGCGGCCCGATCTCGATCGGATCGTGATGGCGGTGCGGCTGATCGTCGCGCTCGGCGTCGGGGTGTTCGCGACCGCGCGGTGGGGGGCCGTGGGATTCGCGGGCGCCTTCGCGCTCGCCCATGCGGTGTCCGCGTGGATGTCGCTTCTCTTCGCGCTGCGGCTGCTGGCGGTACCGACGTCGGCGCTCGTGCGGGCGCTCGCGGCGTCGCTGGGCGCGGCCGCGCTGGTCGGCGGCGTGTCGGTCATCGCGCTGCGGATCTCGGAGTCGCGCGGATGGCTGGGGGTGACGCCGGTCGCGATCGTCCTCGGCTTCGCCGCGTGGACGATGGCGGTGTTCGCCTTCCGCATGCGGAGGGCGGCACGTGGCTGAGTCGGCGCACCGCCCGGTCGTGATCGGACGCGTCCACTGGTGCGTGGCGCTCGCGCCGCTCGTCCTCGTCCTCCCCGCGCACTTCCTCGTCGACGAACGCGTGGCGCGTTGGGCGCGGGGCCACGCCCTCGAGAAGTCGGCGCCGATCCAGGCGGCGACCGAGGTCGGCGAGAGCACGTGGTGGCTGGTGGGGGCCGCGGTCCTCTTCGCGCTGTGTGCGATCCGGAAGCGGCACAACGCGGCGCGTTGGGCGTTCGCCTTCTTCGTCGCGATCGCGGGGAGCGGGCTCGCGGGCAACCTGCTGAAGCTGATCTTCGGGAAGGCGCGGCCGGAGCGGCTGTTCGAGGCGGGGTTCTTCGGGTTCACGCCGTTCAGCTATGGGCACGACGTGAACAGCTTCCCGAGCGGGCACGCGACCACGTTCGGCGCGCTCGCGATGATGTGCGCG
>JBIIYI010000340.1:0-3820 GCA_044346895.1 Phycisphaerales bacterium | reverse complement strand
CGGCGCCGACATCACGCGCCACAGACGTCACGGAGCGGGCTGCCCAGCGACGATCGCATCGAGTGCTGCGTTGCCGATCGGCTCTCCTGCGACCGCCCTCGCGAGGACGGTGGCGGCGATCGGCGCCGGATCGCGACCGAGGAACTTCCCGGCCACCTCGCGCAGATCCCGCGTCGTGCGCTCGAGTTTCGCCGCGTCGTCGAGCATGTCGAGGGCCGCGCGCGCGACGGGCTCGGCGCCGCCCGCGTAGGGCACGAACTCGGGCACGATCCGACGCCCAGCGACGATGTTCGGGAGCAGGAAGTCGGGCCCCTTCAGAATCAGCCCGGCGAACGTCGCCTCGAACCAGCTCGTGCGGTAGACGCCCACGAGCGGCTTCGCCTGCCGCGTGCAGTCGAGGCTGACGGTCCCCGAGACCGCGATCGCAAGATCGGCCCAGCGGATGGCGCCCTCGATCGAGCCATCGCGACCGGCGACCCGCAGCCCGACCCCCGCCGGAAGTTCCCCGCCGCAGGCCGTGATGAAGCGCTCGGCGTTCGCCTCGCTCGAGGCGAAGACGATCGCCTCCGCCGACGGATGCCGCGCGCGGATCAGCGCGAAACTGTCCGCGATCAGCCGCCCGTTCCGGCGCACCTCGGAAGAGCGCGAACCCGGCAGGAGGACGACGCGGGGCCGTCCGGCGGGAAGTCGCGCAGCCTCCGCATCGGCCATCGCCGCGTCGACCGGACGCACGAGCAGCGGATGCCCGATGAACTTCGCGACGGCGCCGCGCGAGCGGAACCACTCCTCCTCGAACGGCAGGAGGCAGAGGAGCGCATCCGAAAGCCGCCGCACCTTCCCGATCCGCCACGGCGCCCACGCCCAAAGCTGCGGAGCGACGAGGTTCACGACGCGCGTTCCAAGCGGCTTCAGACGCGCGCAGAGCGGATAGTTCGCGCTCGGACTGTCGACGGGCATGTGCACCGCGACGGGATTGCGGCGCGCCCACGCGACGATGTCGTCGTGGAGGCGCTTCACCTCGAGCACCTTCGAGATCCCCGCGAGCCCCATCACGCCGTCGTCGGCGGTGCGGCCGAGCATCGTCGCTCCGGCCGCCTCCATCCGAGGCCCGCCCCACGCGACAGGCTCGATCTCGGGGTACCGCGCCCGGAGCTGCGCGATCACCGGCGCCGCGTGGGCATCGCCCGACGGCTCCTGCGCGGTGAAGAGGACGATGCGGCGATCGCCTGGCACGGCCCGCAAGGTACCCGCTGCCCGAGCGCTCGGGACGCGTTCCGACGCACTCCTCCCGCTTCTTCACGACCTCCGGGATGCGCCGGAGCGGGTACCATTTCGCCCCCATGCTGAAGCGCACCCACATGTGCGGCTCGCTCCGCGCGAGCCACGTCGGACAGACCGTCACCGTCGCCGGTTGGATCAACACCTACCGCGATCAGGGCCGAGGGCTCATCTTTACCGACGTGCGCGACCGCGACGGGCTCTGCCAGGTGGTGTTCGACCTCGAGCAGTCGCCGGCCGACCTCGTCACGCTCGCGCGCACCCTGCGCCGCGAGTACGTGATCGCCGTGACGGGCAAGGTGCGCATCCGCGCAGGCGGCGCGAATCCGAAGCTCGCCTCGGGCGAGATCGAGATCGTCGCCGAGAAGCTCGAGCTCCTGAACTCCGCCGAGCCCCCGCCGATCCTCCCCGACGACCACGACGCCGACAAGATCGGCGAGGAGACGCGCCTCAAGTACCGCTACATCGACCTGCGCCGTCCGCGCATGCAGCACATCCTGAGGACGCGCTCGCGCATCACGAAGTTCGCGCGCGACTACTTCAGCCAGAACGGCTTCCTCGAGATCGAGACGCCGCTCCTCATCAAGACGACGCCCGAGGGCGCGCGCGACTTCATCGTGCCCGCGCGCCTCCACCCCGGCAAGTGGTACGCGCTGCCGCAGAGCCCCCAGCTCTTCAAGCAGATCCTCATGGTCGCCGGCTGCGACCGCTACCTCCAGATCTGCAAGTGCCTCCGCGACGAGGATCCGCGCGCCGACCGCCAGGCCGAGTTCACGCAGATCGACCTCGAGATGAGCTTCGTCGAGCGCGAGGACGTCATGGACATGATGACGGGCTTCGCGCGCGGCCTGTGGAAGGAACTCTTCAACTACGACATCGGCGACGTGCCGCGCATGTCGTACTGGGAGGCGATGGAGCGGTACGGCATCGACCGCCCCGACACGCGCTACGGGCTCGAGATCCGCGACGTCTCCGACATCGCGGCGAAGACCGAGTTCGGCGTCTTCAAGGACGCGCTCGCGAAGGTGAAGGCCGGCCGCAAGGGCGTCGTCAAGGCGATCCGCGTGCCCGCGCCGAACGAGAAGCTCACCCGCAAGGTGCTCGACGGCTACAGCGAGTACGCGAAGACCTTCAAGGCGGGCGGGATCCCGTTCACGAAGCTCGGCGCGAACGGCTTCGAGACGGGCATCGCGAAGTTCTGCGAGCCGGTGAAGGCGGAACTCGTCGAGAAGCTCGGGCTCGTGCCGGGCGACGTGGTCGTATTCGCGGCCGACCACTACGACATCGCGACGAAGACGCTCGGCGAACTCCGCCAGCGCATCGCGCGCGATCTCGAGATCGTGCCCGAAGGCAAGTGGAACTTCCTCTGGGTCGTCGACTTCCCGATGTTCGACTGGGACGACGACGGCAAGCGCTGGGTGGCGCTCCACCATCCGTTCACGAGCCCGAATCCCGACCAGTTCGGCATCCTCGGCACCGATCCGGGCGGCTGCCTCTCGGCGGGCTACGACCTCGTCCTCAACGGCAGCGAGATCGCCGGCGGCTCGATCCGCATCCACGACCAGGCCGTTCAGGCCAAGGTGTTCGAACTGATCGGCCTCACGCAGGAGGATGCGAAGGTCAAGTTCGGCTTCCTCCTCGACGCGCTGAAGTTCGGCGCCCCGCCGCACGGCGGCATCGCGTTCGGCCTCGACCGGCTCGTCATGCACATCGTGGGTACCGACAACATCCGCGACGTGATCGCGTTCCCGAAGACCCAGTCGGGCGCCGACCTCATGACCGAGGCCCCGGGCCCGGTCGATCCGGAGCAGCTCGTCGAGACGCATGTGAAAAGCGTCGTGCCGTGACGTGATTTGAGCGCTCGCATTTGAGCGCTCGCGACTCGCTTCGCTTGCGCTCGCTCTGGTCAGCCTCGCCGCGAATGAATCGCGGCGGGCTGAAGTGGCGTCGTGTTTGAGCGCTCGCGCGCCAAAGCGAGCCGCCGCAGCGGCGAGCGTGAAAGGCACGGGCTCGCTCTGGTCAGCCTCGCCGCGAATGAATCGCGGCGGGCTGAAGTGGCGTCGTGTTTGAGCGTTCGCGCACCAAAGCGAGCCGCCGCAGCGGCGAGCGTGAAAGGCATGGGCTCGCTCTGGTCAGCCTCGCGGCGAGTGAATCGCCGCGGGCCGAGGCGGTGTCGTGTTTGAGCGCTCGCATTTGAGCGCTCGCGCGCCAAAGCGCGCCGCCGCAGCGGCGAGCGCTCCAATCACGGGCCGCCGCAGCTGCCACCACGGCCATTGGTCCGATCTCGCCCAACGTCATCGCGGCCGGTCTCCGAGAGGAGCGGCGGTCGCGACCAGGACTTTGGCCATGCGCGACGGTCAATCCGGAGGCGATGGCCCTTCCGCGCCAGGAGTTTGTCCGAACGCTGCGAGAAGGATCGCAAGATCCCTTCCTCCGACCACGCCGTCGCGGTCGAGATCGCCGTCCTCGATGCGCGCATCGGTCCACGCCCAGTTCGAGAGCAGGATCGCGAGGTCCGAAGCCCCCACGGCACCATCGAGAT
>JBIIYI010000339.1:0-3821 GCA_044346895.1 Phycisphaerales bacterium | reverse complement strand
TCGATCCAGGTGCCCGAGCTCGACATCGGCTTCGACATCGGCCAGTGCACGCGCGCGATCCTGAGCGTACCCACGATCGCGCTGACGCACGCCCACATGGACCACGTCGGCGGCCTGCCGTACTGGTTCAGCCAGCGCTACTTCCAGAAGATCGGCGGCGAGACGCACATGCCCGACGCCTCGCGCGACGGCAAGCCGAAGGTCCCGGTCGGCCGGTGCGTCTGCCATCCCGAGCTCGAGCCGCACCTGAAGGCGCTGATGCGCGCGTGGGAGCCGCTCGAACGCCAGCGCACGCCGCACGAGATCGTCCCGCTCGCTCCCGAATCGACGCTCGAGATCAAGAACAACGTCTTCCTCAAGCCGATCGCGACGCGCCACACCGTGACGAGCGTCGGCTACTCGGTGCTCGAGCGCCGCAGCAAGCTGCGCGAGGAGTTCCGCGACCTTCCGCAGGAGAAGCTGCGCGAACTGCGCTCGCAGGGCGTCGAGATCACGCGGCAGCTCGACATCCCGCTCGTCGCCTACACCGGCGACACCGCGCCGGGCGAGTTCCTCGTCCGCGACGAGTTCGCGGAGGCGAGGATCCTCGTCACCGAATGCACGTTCTTCGAGCCCGGGCACGGCGATCGTGCGAAGACCGGCATGCACATGCACATCGACGACATCGTGCGACTCCTTCCCGTGTGGAAGGCCGAGGCGATCGTCATCGTGCACGCGTCCCGCCGCACCACGATCCACTACGCCCGCGAGCGGATCGAGCAGCTCTGCGGCGCGGACGCCTCGCGCATCCATCTCCTCATGGATCACCGCACGAACCGCATGCGGTACGAGCGGCAGCTCGCCGAGGCGCAGGCGCACGCATCCGGCGGCGGCGCGGGCGGCGCGGTCGAGCGGACTTCCGCTCCATCGAACGAAGGAGCCGCCGACTCCGCGGCCGCAAGCGCCGGCGATGATCCGCGTCAAGAGGAAATCGATTCGAATTGACCGCGCCGAACCGCGGGCCGTCTCGTCGCCGCGGAGGATGAAAACCGCGCTGGCGTCGCGCCATCGCGGTTGCAGGGCGGCGCGGCGCGCGACGGCGGTCGACGCGTTGACGCTCGGGGCGTGATTCCCTATCGTCCGCCCCCCGTGGTCGGCCCGACTCGGTGGGACCTGTCGGGCGACGAAGTCAGATTCTCAGGTTCGCAATCCGCCGTTCCATGGTGGCGGATGCAACGCCCGCACGACGCGAACGCCGTCGCGCGCGGTGGACGCGTGGAGGCAAGCATGCAGAGGATGGAGCCTGGTTTCCGCGAGTCGCTCGTCGACTACCTGCGCAAGAACCACGCCGACATCTGCAGGCACTGGTTCGACGACATCGAGCCGTCGGAGGTGCGCGATGGCGTGCTCCGGCTCGTGGTGCGCGAACCCGTGCAGCTGAAGTACCTCCAGCGGTGCTGCGGCCCGCACTTCACCGAAGCGGCGCAGAACGTGACCGGTCGGCTTCTCGTGGTGCGTTTCGTGAGTCCGGACGACGAGGCGCGCATTGAGGCGCGCATCGACGGCAAGGGCAGCGGGATCGGCCATGGGATGGGCCATGGAACGGGCGACGGGAAGTCCGGCCGCCCGGCGACCTTCGAGGAGGCCGACGCCGACAGCAGCGAACGCCCCGCCTGGCTCGACGAGCAGATGCTCCTGAGCCCGGACTACACCTTCGGTTCATTCGTCGTCGGACCCGGCAACCGGCTCGCGCACGCGGCCGCGCAGGCGGTGGTGGCCAAGCCCGGGCGCGCCTACAACCCCTTCTTCATCCACGGCGGCGTCGGTCTCGGCAAGACCCACCTCCTGCACGCGATCTGCCAGGAATTGCTGCGGAACCAGCCTTCCCTGCGCCTCTGCTACATCTCGTGCAACTCGTTCATGGATCTCTTCCACGACGCGGTGAAGGCAGGCCGGATGACCGACTTCCGCAACCGCTTCCGGACCGCGGACGTCCTCGTCATCGACGACATCCACTTCCTATCGAAGCACGAGCAGACGCAGGAGGAGTTCTTCCACACCTTCAACGCGCTCTACCAGCTGCAGAAGCAGATCATCCTGAGCTCGGACGCCGCGCCGACCGAGATCCCCGACCTCGAGGAGCGCCTCACCAGCCGCTTCTCGGCCGGGCTCGTCGCCCGGATCGAGCGGCCCTGCTTCGAGACCCGCGTGTCGATCGTGAAGGCGAAGGCCGAACTCCACAACCTCGACCTTCCCGACGACGTGCCCTCGTACGTCGCCGCCAAGATCGACACCAACATCCGCGAGCTCGAGGGAGCGCTCACCCGGATCCGCGGCGTCGCGATGGCGGCCGGCCAGCCGATCTCGCTCGACCTTGCCAAGCAGGCGCTCGACGACGAGCTCTCCTCGCGCAGCGGGAACGCCCCGAGCCTTCAGGCGATCATCGAGAGCGTGACGCGCTTCTACGACGTCAAGCTGACCGACCTCCTCTCGAAGAAGCGCAACAAGTCGATCGCGATGCCGCGCCAGGTCTGCATGTACCTCGCCCGGAAGCACACCCGGTTCAGCCTCGAGGAGATCGGCGGCTACTTCGGCGGCCGCGACCACACCACGGTGATGCATGCGGTCCGGACGATCGAGCAGAAGGCCGACGCGGACGGGAAGATCCAGTCCGAGGTCGACCGGATCGAGCAGGACATCCTCCAGCGCAGCAACCGCTGACGGGCCGACGGTGGTTTATCGGAAGCGGTTCGACGCGCACTCCGCCCGCTGCGATGGCCGCCGCCGACCGATTTCCGTCGTGTGGAAATCCTGTGCGCTCCGGTCTGGAACCCGGCCAGTTGCCGGGTGCCGACGAGCGCTCGACGGACCATCCGGAGGCTCGATGCGGGACACCGCCGGTAGGAACCAACCGCAAGGATTCGTTCCGGACAGGGATTTGGAAGAATGTCCCGAACGACTTGGTTGTGCAAGTCCCTGCCTTCATTGGGTTTACGACCATGCTTCCGTGGGTTGTCCACTTGTGGACAGGGTCAATTCCTAGGAAGAGAGACTTCTTTCTCTTCATGCTGTCCAGACACACTCCTGACGAAACCCACCGGAAAGGTCCGGGATTCCGTCGCACCACGGCTGCGTGAACCCGCGCCTGGACCGGGTCAACGGCCGGCGGAAGCCCCCCTCGCCTTGCTGGCCGGGGAGTGATTCAGGAATGTGGATAAGTCCTGACACTGCGGGCAGAACACCGTCGTGCGCGCCTGGACGACGGTTCCGAGAAGCGTGCACCCGCAGGCGAGGCAGGGTTGGCCCGCGCGGCCGTAGACCCGATGGATCTGGACGGCGCTCCCGGGCTGTCCGAAGGCGTCGCGGTAGTCGCGGAGCGTCGAACCCCCCCGCTCGACGGCGGCGCCGAGGATCCGCCGCAGTTCGGCGGCAAGGCGCGCCACGGCATCACGGGCGAGGCCGCCGGCCGGGACGAGCGGATGGATGCCGGCCGCGTGCAGGCTCTCGTCGGCGTAGATGTTCCCGACGCCTGCGAGGACCGACTGGTCGAGCAGCGCCGCCTTCAGCGGGCGCTTCGATCCGGCGAGCTGATCGCCGAGGACGTCCGTCCCGACGTCGAGCGCGTCCGGACCGAGACGCGACCAGGCGGTCTCGAGGTCGCGCATCGACGCGTACGCGACGAGCCCCCCGAACCGCCGAGGGTCGCGGAAGACGAGTCGCGCCGACCGCGCGCGCCCGTCCGCGTCGACCGACGCGATCGGAAGCGCGTTCCTTGGGACGATCTCCCAGCGCACGTGGCGGTGCCGCGCCTCCACGCCCCGCGGACCGGCACCGGCCTCGAT
>JBIIYI010000338.1:0-3830 GCA_044346895.1 Phycisphaerales bacterium | reverse complement strand
ACGCTGTGGGAGTATCCGAGCCAGCACTACGACAGCCCCGCGATGCGCGAGGCCTTGAAGAAGCAGCGGCTTCACCGCGGCGAGGCGCCGCGCGAGATCGTCATCCAGGGCGACGAGGTCGTCGGTTCGGGCTCGATGCAGGGCGACAAGGACTATGTCGGCGCGACGCCGTCGTGGGTGATCTGGCAGCTGCTCTCGCGCTACACGAGGGAAGGCGACGTGGTCGTCGATCCCATGTGCGGATCGGGCACCACGCTCGACGTCTGCCGCGATCTCAAGCGGATGGGCGTGGGGTTCGACCTCAATCCGCAGCGCGAGGAGATCCGGAGGAACGACTCGCGCAAGCTGCCGCTCGAGAAGGAGTCGGTCGACTTCGTGTTCATCGACCCGCCCTACTCGACGCACGTCGACTACTCCGACGACCCGCGCTGCATCGGCAAGCTCGATTCGGGCGGCGACGACGAGGGCCGCGCGTACTACCGCGCGATGGAGGACGTGATCCGCGAGATCCACCGCGTCCTGAAGCCCGGCCGATACATGGGGCTCTACGTGAGCGACTCGTGGCGCAAGAAGCGCGACCGCACCGGGAAGGCCGTGAAGGGCAGCGAGTTCATGCCGATCGGGTTCGAACTGTTCGCGATCATGCGGAAGTACCTGACGCCGGTCGACATCATCTGCGTGGTGCGCCACAACAAGAAGCTCTCCTTCGGCAACTGGCGAAAGGCCGCCGAAGAGGGGAACTTCTTCCTGCGCGGCTTCAACTACTGCTTCATCATGCGGAAGGCGTGACGGAGCAACGGCTTACGTCGGGAAATCCCGCACGGGGACCCGCTGGAACCGGCGGTTTCGCCGCGGCTGGAACCGCCGCTTCCATTCGTGATGTTCCACAAGATCGATCGAAAAACCGTGCAGGTTCGCGGCCGGCTGTCGCATGGGCCCTCTCGAGGAAACCGTCCCCTCTCACCCACGAGGATCTCATGCCCGACCCAACCGATTCCGCATCGCTCCGTCCCGCCGCCTCGACGCTCCTTCCCGAAGCCGCCCGTCGACCGGGATGGCGGATGCTCATCGGTTCCGGCGCCGCATCCGTCATGCTCGCGCTCGGATCCGCAGCGCCGGTCGAGGCTGGTTCCTGCTCGCATCCGGGTGCTGTTCTCGTGATCGTTGCGACGACCGCGCATGCCTTGCCCGCGCCGGCATTCCCCGCGCTGCGGCCCGCGGATTCGGATGGGGATGGAGTCGACGACAGCGTCGACAACTGCCCGACGGTTCCGAATCCGACGCAGGCGAATGCGGATGGCGACACGCGCGGCGACGCCTGCGACAACTGTCCGAACGTCGCCAACAACACCCAGAGCGATTCGGATGCCGATGGCGTCGGCAACGCCTGCGACAACTGCTCGACCGTCGCGAATCCGAACCAGGCGAACGCGGACGGCGACGCGCGCGGCGACGCCTGCGACAACTGCCCGCAGACCGCGAACAACGCGCAGACGGACTCCGATGTCGATGGACTCGGCAACGCCTGCGACAACTGTCCGAATGCTGCAAACCCCGACCAGGTGAACGCCGACGGGGACACCTTCGGCAACGCCTGCGACAACTGTCCCACGGTCACGAACACCAATCAGGCCAACGCCGACGGCGATCCGTTCGGCGACGTCTGCGACAACTGTCCGACGGCTTCGAACGCGAATCAGGCAAACGGCGACGGGGATGCGAGAGGCGATGCCTGCGACAACTGCCCGTCGGTCACCAATGCCGATCAAGCGAACAGCGACGGCGATGCCCTCGGAAACGTCTGCGACAACTGCCCGTCGGTCGCGAACAACGATCAGGCGAACGGCGATGCGGATCTTCGGGGCGACGCGTGCGACAACTGTCCGACGGTCACCAATCCCGATCAGGCGAACAGCGATGGCGATGCGCTTGGAAACGCCTGCGATGGATGCCCGAACGATCCAGCCAAGACCTCGCCCGGCACCTGCGGATGCGGCGTCGCCGACACCGATTCGGACGGCGATGGAACTCCGAACTGCGTCGACGGCTGCCCCAACAATCCCCTGAAGTCCTCGCCGGGAGTCTGCGGCTGCGGCCTGTCCGAGGACGATGCGAACGGCGACGGCACGCCCGACTGTGCCGGCGGTGGCGAGTGGACCGCGAACTTCGAGGTCCTCGGCGGGACCGTTCCCTCACCGGGATCGCAGACCTACGAGTTCACCGTGCCGTTCTCCACCTTCATCGGACCGATCAGCGGCGTCGAGGTCGAGTTCATCGGCTTCAACCACGCGAGTTGCGGTCAACTGATCGCATCGGTGAAGGCGCCGAACGGAGCCACGGCGTCGATCTTCTCGCGGATCGGCTGGGCAGGTGCGGCCGCCGCCGACGCGTCGCCGTTCGTCGGCAACTACGCCTTCTCCGACGTCGCGACCGCCTCGATCTGGTCGGCCGCCGCAGGCGCCACCGGCACGGTACCCGTCCCCGCCGGCCTCTACCGACCCACGGGCGGCGCCTCGTCCCAGTTCGTTCCGATGCTCCCCATCCTCGGTGCGTCGCCATTCCAAGGGAAATGGAGCATCACCCTGGACGACCCGATCGCCGCGACCGTCGGAAGCGTCCAGCGGGTTCGACTGAAGCTCCGCGGCCCAGCGCATGCGGGCGTTCCAAACGCCGACGGCGACGCGTTCGCCGACTGGTATGACAACTGCGTCAGCGTTCCCAATGATGCGCAGACGGATGCCGATGCCGATGGCCTCGGCGATGCCTGCGATGGATGTCCGAACGATCCTTCGAAGCAGACTCCGGGCATCTGTGGATGCGGAATCCCCGATCTCGACCGCGATGGAAACGGAGTCGCCGACTGCCTCGAGCTCCCGCCATGCATCTTCACGTCGCTCCTCATCCGCGCCGAGGCGGAGGGCTGCGACTGCGACGACGACTGCGACTTCGATCTCGACGTCACCAGCCTCGCGGATCCGCTGGGCCTACCCAACGGACAGTGGAGTGAGTTCGCCTTTGCGCCGGATTGCGAGCTCGACGGGGTGTTCGGATACATGGACGTGTCGATCAGCGACAACACGCTGAGCGCCGAGGGCGAAGGATCGGACAGCGGCTTCGGATACGGATTCGGCGAGATGTTCGTCACAGTGAGGTTCGATCGTCCTCACCGATGCGGCGCGGGTTTCTGGGAGGCTGGAACGCACCAAATCCACTTCGAGTCCTCGGACTGCTGCGGGTCTAACTCCGAAGTCTGGCAATTCGTGCGCGCGTTCCCCGCGGACATCGTTCCGGACGGGATCGTCGACGGCGCCGATCTCTCGAAGCTCCTCGACGAATGGGGCCCGTGCGATCCTTGGCGCAATGCCGCCGACACGAACCAGGACGGGAACGTCGACGCAGCGGATCTCTCGGCAGTCCTCGTCGCGTGGGGTTCGCCTGGCTGAATCGGCCGGACACCTGATGCCGCTGTGTGATGGCGCGATCGCGAAGAGAAGCGCGAGAGCATGATGCGGGGCGTCGGCGGATGTCCGTGTGGCATCGCCTCTGGTGATGGCGACGCGCGGCCGAAGAGCAGGGTGTCGTGATCGCAGAGTTGCGGCGATGCCTGCCGGCGCGGCGATGACGCCTATCGAAGCTTCGCCGACTGTCCCATGCCGCATGCTGGCGCCTCAAGCCACGACCTTTCTGCTTCGCAGAAGGGGCGTGCCGCACGGCGCATCGACCGGCACCGCCATCGATCGCTCAGTCTTTCGCCACGATCAGGCACGGCGCGATGCACGCCGAAGCGGGCGAGTTGCGAAGCACGTCGCGAGCGCTCAAACCCGTCGCGG
>JBIIYI010000337.1:0-3831 GCA_044346895.1 Phycisphaerales bacterium | reverse complement strand
GTCGCCCTTCGCCTTCTTCTTCGCCTCGAGCACGGCGTCCATCGCGCGGACGAGCGCGACGCCGCCGCCGGGGACGTAGCCTTCCTTCGCGGCCGCGCGCGTCGCGTGGAGCGCGTCGTCGACGCGATCCTTCGTCTCCTTCATCGCGAGTTCGGTGGCTCCGCCGACCGAGATGATCGCGACGCCCGAGGTGAGCTTCGCCAGGCGCTCCTGGAGCTTCTCGCGGTCGTAGTCGCTGGTCGTGCGCTCGATCTGGGCGCGGATCTGGTCGGCGCGCGCCTCGACGTCCTTCGACTTGCCGCCGCCCTGGACGATCGTCGTCTCGTCCTTCGTGACGACGATCTTCTTCGCGGTGCCGAGCTCCTTGAGCTCGACGTCCTCGAGGCTGCGGCCGATGTCCTCGGCGAAGAACGTGCCGCCCGTCTGGACGGCGATGTCGCCGAGCATCGCCTTGCGGCGGTCGCCGAAGCCCGGCGCCTTCACGGCGCAGACCTGGAGCACGCCGCGGAGGCGGTTCACGACGAGCGCCGCCAGCGCCTCGTTCTCCACTTCCTCCGCGATGATCACGAGCGGCTTGCCCGCGGACGCGACCTTGTTGAGGAGCGGCAGGAGCTCGGCGAGGTTCGAGATCTTCTTCTCGTTGATGAGGATGAGCGCGTTCTCGAGCACGCACTCGGCGCGCTTCGGATCGGTCATGAAGTAGGGCGACAGGTAGCCCTTGTCGAACGACATGCCCTCGACGTAGTCGAGCGTCGTGTCGGCGGTCTTGCCCTCCTCGATCTCGCAGACGCCCTCCGCGCCGACCTTGTCGATCGCATCGGCGATGAGCCGGCCGATCGACGCGTCGTGGTTCGCGGAGACGGTCGCGACCTTCTCGAGGTCGGACCGGCCCTTGCACTTCTGCGCCATCGCCGTCACGGCGTCGGCGCCCGCGATCGCCGCGGCGTTGATGCCGCGCTGGATCGCGACGGCGTTCGCGCCCGAGGCGATGTACTTGAGGCCGCCGTTGAAGATCGCGCCCGCGAGGACGGTCGCGCACGTGGTGCCGTCGCCGGCCACGTCCGCGGTCTTCTTCGCGACCTGCTGCACCATCTTGGCGCCCATGTTCTCGAACGGGGCGGGGAGGTCGATCTCCTTGGCGACGGTGACGCCGTCCTTGGTGATCTGCGGTCCGCCGTAGCTCTTCGCGAAGAGCACGTTGTGCCCGACCGGGCCCATCGTCACCGCGACCGCCTGCACGAGCTGGTCGACGCCGCGCTTGAGTTCCGCGCGCGCCGCCGCATCGAACTTCATCTGCTTCTGAGCCATGTGTGGTCTCTCCGTACTTCGTGTGCTTCGTGCGTGCGGATCACTTGGTCATGACGCCGAGCAGCTCGCTCTCGCGCATGATCACGTGCTTGACGTTCTTGATCTCGATCTCGGTGCCGGCGTACTTGCCGTACACCACGGTGTCGCCCTTCCTGACGGCGACCGGAGCGCGGTCGCCGTTGTCGAGGAGGAGGCCCGGACCCGTCGAGACGACGGTGCCCTGCATGGGACGCTCCTTCGCGGTCTCGGGGAGGAAGAGGCCGCTCGCGGTCTTCGTCTCGGGGTCGATGGGCTTGATGAGGATGCGGTCTTCGAGGGGTCGAACGTTCGACATGTGTTGCTCGTCTTTCGTGTGTCGTGCGCGTTTCGCGTGCTGCGCCGCGCGTGCGTGCGTGTGATTGAAACTGCGGGGAGGAGGAACTGCGACGGCCTGCGGCGCGGCTCAGAAGCCCATGCCGCCCATGCCGCCCATTCCGCCCATGCCACCCATCCCGCCCATGCCTCCCATGCCGTGGTCATGGTCGTGGCCGTGGCCGCCGGCGGCCTCCTTCGGCTGCGGCTTCTCGCTGATCGCGCAGTCGCAGGTGAGGATGAGGCCCGCGACGCTCGCCGCGTTCTGGAGCGCGGTGCGGTCGACCTTCGCCGGCGTGATGACGCCCTGCTTGACGAGGTCGCCGTACTCGAGCGTGAGCGCGTTGAAGCCCTCGTCGCCCTTCATCTCCTTGACCTTCGCGACGACGACGGTGCCCTTCTCGCCCGCGTTCTCGGCGATCGTGCGCAGCGGCACGCAGAGCGCCTCGGCGACCGCCTCGACGCCCGCGACCTCGTCGCCGACGCAGTCCTTGCGGACCTTGTCGAGCGCGGGAATCGCGCGGATGAAGCTCGTTCCGCCGCCAGCGACGACGCCCTCGGCGACCGCCGCGCGCGTCGCGTGGAGCGCGTCCTCGACGCGAGCCTTCTTCTCCTTGAGTTCGGCTTCGCTCGATGCGCCGACGTTGATCTGCGCGACGCCGCCCGCGAGCTTCGCGAGACGCTCCTGGAGCTTCTCGCGGTCGTAGTCGCTGTCGGTGCGCTCGATCTCGGCGCGGATCTGGTCGCAGCGACCCTTGATGGCCGTCGTGCTGCCGGCGCCCTCGACGATCGTCGTCTTGTCGCCGTCGATGATGAGCTTCTTCGCCTGGCCGAGGTCCTTGATGGTGACCTTGTCGAGCTCGACGCCGAGGTCCTTCATGATCGCCTTGCCGCCCGTGAGCGTGGCGATGTCCTCGAGCATGGCCTTGCGACGGTCGCCGTAGCCCGGCGCCTTGACGGCGCAGACGTTGAGCACGCCGCGGAGCTTGTTGATGACGAGCGCGCTGAGCGCCTCGCCGGTGACGTCCTCGGCGATGATGAGGAGCGGCTTCTTCGACTCCATGACCTTCTCGAGGAAGGGCACGAACTTCGCGAGGCTGTCGATCTTGTCCTCGTAGACGAGGACGAGCGCCTTCGAGAATTCGCAGGTCATCTCGTCGGTGTTGGTGACGAAGTTCGCGCTCAGGTAGCCGCGGTCGAACTGCATGCCCTCGACGACGTCGATGGTCGTCTCGCGCGACTTGCCTTCCTCGACGGTGATGACGCCGTCCTTGCCGACCTTCTCGAACGCCTCGGCCATGATCTTGCCGACCGACGCGTCGTTGTTCGCGCTGATCGAGGCGACCGCGGCGATGCCGCCTGAGATCTTCTCGACCGGACGCGCGCCCTCGCCGATCCTGGCGGCGACGGCGGTGACCGCCTTCTTCATGCCGCGCACGACCGAGTTCGGGTCGGCGCCGGCGGCGATCTGCCGGAATCCGGCCTTGACGAGGGCCTCTGCGAGCACGGTCGCGGTGGTGGTGCCGTCGCCCGCATCGTCGGAGGTCTTCGAGGCGGCCTCCTTCACGAGCTTCGCGCCCATGTTCTCGACCTTGCAGCGGAGTTCGATCTCCTCGGCGACCGAGACGCCGTCCTTGGTGACGGTCGGTCCGCCCCAGCTCTTGTCGAGCACGGCGTTGCGGCCGCGGGGACCAAGGGTGCTCTTGACGGCGGCGGCGAGCTTCTCGACGCCAGCGAGGAGGCTCTTGCGGGCCTCGTTCTCAAACGAAAGTTCCTTGACGGCCATCGTGGTCGTTCTCCAATCTCTCGGTGTGGTGGCGCCGGAAGGGGGGTCGGACTCGACCCGCGCGACGCGGCGTGCACGGCGTGACAACTCGGAACTCGAACGCGCCCTCCGGCGGACGCCGCAGGGGAGGCGGCGCGATACAAAGGGCGTACCAGCGCGGGGTGGGTGAAACGGTGGTGCGCGACGGGCGGGTTGGGTGGCTGGCGTCTTTGCAAACCCCTGTGAGAGATGGATTTGCGCCACTCGCGCCCGGGGTGGCCAGGCGGGTCGTGCGTGACACTTCAGGCGGGGATTCGGCGGACGCTGCCGGAATGGCAGGCCTGATTCAGGCCATGTTCCGCGGATCGTCGCTCGGAGGCGACGCGGGATTGCCGAACGTCTCCTCG
>JBIIYI010000028.1:0-12974 GCA_044346895.1 Phycisphaerales bacterium | reverse complement strand
GGCGTTCAGCGTCGGTGCGCGCGGCGCGAAGGTCGCGTGCGGCCGGGGTTCAGTTCGTGTTGGGCGCGCGGCGGGCGGGTCGGACCCCGCGACTTCCCGCGACTTCCCACCACTTCCCACGATCTCCCGCGCCCGCACGACGCGTCCGTCAGCGCACGTATCGGCGCATGCGCCACGCCCAGCGCGCGTAGTCGAGCATCGCGTGGCGGCGCTCGGCGGCGCTCGGCCACTTCGACGGATCCGATCCGAACGCGGTCTCCCTTCGCCACTTCCAGTACGCGCCACCGACGCGGAAGCGCGTGGCGAGTCCGAGGGAGAGGAGTCCGAGGAGCGACTGGATCATCGGGAGATGCGCCGCCCGCGGCGCACGCGCGGACTCAGTGCTGCGACATGAGGCCCTGCCGCGGATCGGGGATCGCGCGGTCGTCGAGCGCGACTCCCGGACGGCCCGCAAGCCCCGCATCGTCGTCCGTCAGCGGGCTGAAGCGGCTGCCGATCATGCGGATCCGCTTGTTCGCCTCGACGTGCGAGCTCATGATCGGCGAGAGGAAGTAGACGAGCGCGGCGGCGCCGATCGAACCGATCCAGAGGTAGCCGATCGCGTCGAAGTAGACGAAGAACGACACCATCAGGAGGAGGATCAGCGAGACCGGGATCATGCCTTCCCACGAGAGGCGCATGAGCTGGTCGAAGCGGAAGCGCGGCAGCGTCCAGCGGAGCGCCATCGTGAGCGACACCATCAGCGTCACCTTGCCGAGGACGATCGCGATCTGCGCGAGCATCAGGAGCGGGCCGCCGTTCGTGGGCAGGTCGGCGCCCGTGAACGGGTTCAGCGACCAGCCGCCCATGAAGAGGATGACGAAGAACGCCGAGCCCGTGACGATGTGGAAGTACTCGCCGAGGAAGAACAGCGCGAACTTCATCGAGGAGTACTCGGTGTGGTATCCGCCGATCAGCTCGCTCTCGGCCTCGGCGAGGTCGAACGGCGCGCGGTTCGCCTCCGCGAGGAGGCAGGTGTAGAAGATGACCGCCGCGAGCGGCTGCTGGACGAGGTTCCACTGGCCGGTCAGCTGCTGCTCGACGATCGCGTACGGGGCGAAGGTTCCGGCCGCGAGCACCACGCAGAGGAGCGCGAGACCCATCGGGATCTCGTACGAGATCATCTGCGCGCTCGCGCGCAGGCCGCCGAGGAACGACCACTTGTTGTTGCTCGCCCAACCGCCGAGGCTGACGCCGTAGACGCCGATCGCCGCGGTCGCGAGGAGGTAGACGATGCCGATGTTGATGTCGGCGCCGATGAAGCGGACGGTGTAGTCGGCGCCGGCCTGGCCGATGCCGAGCCACTGGACGAGACCCGTCAGGTCCGTCGCTCCCGCCCACGGGATCACGACGAAGCCCATGATCGCGGGCGCCACGATGAAGCCCGGCGCGAGGAAGAAGAGCGCCTTGTCGACGCCCGTCGGGTTGTAGTCCTCCTTCAGCATGAACTTGATGCCGTCGGCGATCGGCTGGAGCAGTCCCTGCGGACCGACCCGGTTCGGGCCGATGCGGTCCTGCATCCAGGCGCTGAGCTTGCGCTCGAGCATGATCGCGTAGGCGCAGCCTCCGAGGATCACGTGGACCATCGCGAAGATGAGCCCGACGTGGACGAGGAGCTGGAAGATTTCGGGCGAGAGCTGAAGGTTGAGGCCGGACAGCATGGGGCGCGGAGTTTAGCGTCCGCGGCGATCGGCCGACGGAGGCCGACGGCGGCAGAAGGCAGCCCCGGCGGCCGGGTGCATCCGGCGCCGGGCTCCCGTGCCTTCAGGGTGCTCCGGACCGAACGCCCTCGCCGGCACCGGACGTTGCCGCGCGGAAACGCGCGAGTCCTCGACGGAACGCGCTCAGAGCGCCCCGGCCGGCGACGCCTCGAGCTTCTGGGCGCGGGCAGCGGGCCTCGCGAGGTGCGGGAAGTAGTCCTGGATGGCGGTGACCGTCCAGGCCCCGGCGCGCAGTGCTGCGATCGCGTCGACGGTCGCCTTCGCGGCCGACATCGTCGTGATCATCGGGATCCCGGCGCGGACGGCCGTGGCACGGATGCGTCCCTCGTCGGTCTTCGCGCCCTTGCGGGTGGGGGTGTTGATGATCAGGTGGATCTCGCCGTTGGCGATCAGGTCGAGCACGGTCGGCCGCGCCCCCTCGCTCAGCTTGTGCACCGACTTCGTCTCGACGGAGAAGCCCTTCAGGAACGCCGCGGTGCCCTTCGAGGTGTAGACCTCGAAGCCCATCGACTTGAGGTCGCGGGTGATCGCGATCGCCTCGTCCTTGTCGCCGTCGCGGACGCTGAGGAAGACGTTGCCGTGGGTCGGGAGCTTCACGCCCGCCGCCATCTGCGCCTTCGCGAACGCGATCGGCAGCGAGCGGTCGGCGCCCATCACCTCGCCCGTCGAGCGCATCTCGGGCCCGAGCACCACGTCGACGCCGGGGAACTTCGCGAACGGGAAGACCGACTCCTTCACGGCATGGAAGCCGGTGTCCGGGATCTCCCTCGCGCCCGTCTTCGCGAGCGAACGGCCCATCATCACCTGCGCGGCGATGAACGGCCACGCCACGCCCTTCGCCTTGCCGACGAAGGGCGAGGTGCGCGACGCGCGCGGATTCACCTCGAGGATGTAGACGCTGTCGTCCTTGACGGCGAACTGCACGTTCATCAGGCCGCGCACGCGGAGCCGCTCCGCGAGGCGCATCGCGGTGGTGCGGATCTCGGCGACGAGCTTCGAAGGCAGCGAGAACGGCGGCACGATGCAGGTCGAGTCGCCGGAGTGGATGCCGGCCTCCTCGATGTGCTCCATCACGCCGCAGACGACCGCCTGCGGGCGATCGCCGTCGTGCGCGAGCATGCGCGCGCGCGTTCCCTCGCTCGGCTCGAAGTCGGCGACGACGTCGACGTCGACCTCGGTCGCGTCGTTGAGGAAGCGGTCGATGAGGACCGGCGCGTTGACGAGGTCGCTCACGTTGACCGCGGTCGTCATGTAGGTGCGCAGCGACGCCTCGTCGGGGCAGATCTCCATGCCGCGGCCGCCGAGCACGTAGCTCGGCCGCACGAGCACCGGGTAGCCGATCGCATTGGCGCAGGCGACGGCCTCGTCGAGCGAGCGCGCGATGCCGCTCGGCGGCTGCTTGAGGCCCATCTCGTCGAGCAGCGCCTTGAACCGGTCGCGGTCCTCCGCGAGGTCGATCGAGTCGAGGCCGGTGCCGACGAGCGGGACGCCCGCCTGCGCGAGGCCGTGCGCGAGGTTGAGCGGCGTCTGCCCGCCGAACTGGACGATCGCCCCGACCACCTTGCCCGAGCGGTCGGCGCGGTCGATGCCGCCGCCGTTCAGCCGCTCGATCACGTTGAGCACGTCCTCGAGCGTGAGCGGCTCGAAGAAGAGGAGGTCGCTCGTGTCGTAGTCGGTCGACACGGTCTCCGGGTTCGAGTTGATCATCACGCTCTCGAAGCCCATCGACTCGCACGCGAACGCCGCCTGGCAGCAGCAGTAGTCGAACTCGATGCCCTGGCCGATGCGGTTCGGTCCGCCGCCGAGGATGACGATCTTCTCGTTCGGCGTGATGCGGATCTCGTCGTCGGCGACGGGCCGTCCGTCGATCGTGAACGGCGTCTCGTAGGTCGAGTAGTAGTACGGCGTCACCGCCTCGAACTCGGCGGCGCAGGTGTCGACGAGCTTGTAGACGGGCTCGATGCCGAGCGCCTTGCGGTGGTTGCGCACGGCGAGGATCGTCTCGGGCGCGATCCTGCCGAGATAGAGGTTCGCGAGCTGCGCGTCGGAGTAGCCGAGCCGCTTCGCCTCGAAGAGCGTCTCGCGCGGGAGATCCTCGAGCCGCGCGTGGCGGCAGAGCTCGTCCTCGAACCGCACGAGCTGCTCGAACTCCGCGAGGAACCATGGGTCGATCCGCGAGAGCTCGTGGATCTGCCCGGCGGTCCAGCCCATCTTGAACGCGTAGCGCACGTAGTAGAGGCGGCCCTGCGACGGCACCGCGAGCTTGCGCGTGAGCTTGTCCTCGGGAATCGGCCACTCGGCGGTCGAGCGGTCGGCGACCTGCACGCCCTTCGCGAGATCCGCGGCGCTCGCGCGTCGCGCGGCCAGCCACTTGTCGTTCCGGTCGAGGCCGAAGCCGAAGCGCTTCACCTCCATCGAGCGGATCGCCTTCTGGAACGCCTCCTTGAACGTGCGCCCGATCGACATCGCCTCGCCGACCGACTTCATCTGCGTCGTCAGCGTCTCGTCTGCCTCGGGGAACTTCTCGAACGTCCATCGCGGGATCTTGACGACCACGTAGTCGATCGACGGCTCGAAGCACGCGCTCGTCGAGCCGGTGATGTCGTTGCGGAGCTCGTCGAGCGTGTACCCGACCGCGAGCTTCGCGGCGATCTTCGCGATCGGGAAGCCCGTCGCCTTCGACGCGAGCGCCGAGCTGCGCGAGACGCGCGGGTTCATCTCGATCACGACCATCTCGCCCGTCTTCGGATCGACGCCGAACTGCACGTTCGAGCCGCCGCAGTTGACGCCGACCGCGCGCATGATCGCGAAGGCCGCGTCGCGCATGCGCTGGTACTCCTTGTCGGTCAGCGTCATGATCGGCGCGACGGTGACCGAGTCGCCCGTGTGGACGCCCATCGGGTCGATGTTCTCGATGCCGCACACGATGATGCAGTTGTCGCGGCCGTCGCGCACGACCTCGAGCTCGTACTCCTTCCAGCCGAGCACCGACTGGTCGATCAGCACCTGCCCGATCATGCTCGCGGCGAGGCCGCGGCGGATGATGTCGTCGAACTCCTCGCGGTTGTAGGCGATGCCGCCGCCGGTGCCGCCGAGCGTGAACGCCGGCCGGATGATCGCGGGAAGGCCGATCTCCTCGAGGAACGCGCGCGCGTCCTCGAGATTCGTGACGGTCTTCGCCTTCGGCTGCCGCAGCCCGAGCCCCTCGACGATCCGGCGGAACTCCTCGCGGTCCTCGGCGCGGTGGATGACGCGGCGGTCGGCGCCGATCATCTCGACGCCGTGCTTCTCGAGGATTCCGTCGTCGAACAGCCTGCACGCGCAGTTGAGCGCGGTCTGTCCGCCGAGCGTCGGCAGCAGCGCGTCGATGGGCGTCCCAAGCTCCTTCTCGCGGAGGATGATCTTCTCGACCGCCTCGGGCGTGATCGGCTCGATGTAGGTCCGGTCGCTGAACGCCGGATCGGTCATGATCGTCGCCGGGTTCGAGTTGACGAGGACGACCCGGTAGCCCTCCTCGCGCAGGCTCTTGCAGGCCTGCGTGCCGGAGTAGTCGAACTCGCAGCCCTGGCCGATCACGATGGGGCCGGAACCGATGATGAGGATCGTGTGGATGTCGTCGCGGCGAGGCATGAGCGTCGTCGGTCGGTGAGACCGTCCCGGGAGGAACAGCGTGCGGATGGAGCGGGCGGGAGCGGGCGGGAGCGGGCGGCGATCCCGAGCGGGGCGTGTGAGGCACCGCGCAAAATCCGTGCGAGTGTACACGAACGGGGCCGTTCCCGGTGGATCGCCGCCCGGCGTCGGCCTCGACGCGCTCCGAAGCGGTTGACAGACGGCGCGCCGTGCGCGACCGTCCGCGCCGTGGACGTCGACCCCCTTCGGATTGTCGCGGAAACTCCCCCCTCGCCGGGCGTTGCGGCGGCGCTCCTCCTCGCGAGCCTGCTCGGCGTGCCGCTCGCCGCGGCGATCGCGGTCCGCGCCGTCGGCCGACGCAGTTACCACGGCGATGCGACGATCGGCTGGCTGCGCCTCCTCTCCATCGGCTACGTGCGCATCTTCCATCGGCTGCGGGTCGAGGGCGCCGAGCGCGTGCCGGGCAAGGTCGGTCCCGAGGGCCTCATCGTCGTCTCGACGCATGGCGCCGGGCTCGACCCGGTGGCGCTCCAGACCCTCATGCACCATCCGATCCGCTGGATGATGAGCGCGGAGATGATGCTTCCCGGGCTCGTCCCGTTCTGGCGGCGACTCCGGATCATTCCCGTCTGCTTCGACGCGCGCGACGCCTCGGCCCTCAAGGCCGCGATCGCCCACGTCTCCGCCGGCGGCACCCTCGGCATCTTCCCCGAGGGCGCGATCGAGCGGCCGCCGCGGCAGCTGCGGCCCTTTTCCGGCGGGCTCCGCCTGATCCTCTCGCGCACGAGGGCGCCGGTCGTCGTCTGCACCATCGATCCGGGCAAGCCCTGCGAGACGGCCTATGCGGCGCTCCTCACGCCGACGCGCCCGACGATCCGCGTGATCGCGGTGGTCGAGCCCGGCCCGAACGGCCACGGCAAGGACGCTTCCGACCGGATCTTCGCGCTCCTGCGCGAGGCGACGGGCTGGCCGGTCAACGAAACGCCGCCGGAACCAGCCGACCGTGCGACGGTCGACCGGAACCTGCGGGCGTATCTCGGTGAAGACGCGTCGTCGTGAGCGATCGCCGCGCGCGTCGACCGTAGGATGCGCCCCATGATCACCCGGATCGAGGGCGTTCTCGAGGATGTGGCCGACGGCGTCGCGGAAGTGCGCGTCGCGGAGGGGCTCGTCCACGAGGTGCTCGTGCCCGCGTGCGACGCGGGCGAACTCGCGATGAGGATCGGCGCGAAGGTGCGCCTCTTCACGCTCCACTACCTCGAGAGCCAGGGACAGGGCTCGCACTTCGTGCCGCGGCTGATCGGCTTCAGCTCGCGCGAGCAGCGCGAGTTCTTCGAACTGCTCACGACCGTCAAGGGGATCGGCAACCGCAAGGCGCTGCGCGCGATGCAGGTGTCGCACGCGCGGATGGCCGAGGCGATCGCGGGCGGCGACGCGAAGTTCCTCGCCACGCTCCCCGAGATCGGCAAGCGCACGGCCGAGAGCACGATCGTCGAACTCAAGGGAAAGCTCGATCCGTTCCTGAAGGATCCGCTCGCCGCGCGACGCGCAGCCGCGGCGGTGTCGGCGGTGGTCGCGCCGGTGGTTCCCGCAGGCCCCGCCGCCGATGCGGAGGAGGTCCTCGTCGCGCTCGGCGAACCACGTGCGCAGGCGCGCGACCGGGTCGAGCGCGTCGTCGCGGCCGCGGCCGGCGAGAACCTCGCGACCGACGAGATCGTCACGCGCGCGCTCCGCTCGCGGGGAGTCGGCTGATGGATCGTGCGGCGCACCGGTATTCCGCGGTGATCGCGGGCGGCTCGGGCACGCGGCTGTGGCCCTACTCGCGTCGCACGCGGCCGAAGCAGCTGATCCCGGTCGCGGGCGGCGCGACGCTGCTCGACCTCGCGTGGCGTCGCGTCGAGGGCGTCGTTCCCGCCGAACGCCGCATCGTCTGCGCCGCGGAGGGATTCCGCGACGTCGTCCGCAGCGCGCTCGCCGGGCTCGACGACGACAACTACCTCGGCGAGCCCGTCGGCCGCGACACGCTCGCCGCGGTCGGGTTCGTGGCGCATGTCCTCGCCGCGCGCGATCCGCGTGCGGTCGTCGCGATCCTCACCGCCGACCACGTCATCGAGCCGGCCGACGTCTTCCGCGCGCGTCTCGAGGAGGCGTTCCGCGCGGTCGAGGCGGAGCCGTCGAGGCTCGTCGCGTTCGGCATCGCTCCGACGCACGCCGCGACGGGCTACGGCTACATCGAGCGCGGCGCCGCCGTCGCCGGCCTCGACCGCGTGTTCGAGGCTGCGCGCTTCCACGAGAAGCCCGACCGCGCGCGCGCCGAGGCGTACCTCGCGGCGGGCACGCACGCGTGGAACTCGGGGATGTTCGTCTTCTCCGCCGCCACGATGCGCGACGCGATCGCGCGGCACGACGCCGCGTGCGCCGCCGGCCTCGCCGAGATCGCGGCGGCCTTCGACGGCCCCGCGCGCGCCGACGCGCTCGCGCGCGTCTATCCGGGCCTCCCGAAGCGCTCGATCGACGTCGCGGTGATGGAGCCCGAGGCCGCGCGCGGCGGCGTGCGCATGCTGCCGCTCGAGCTCGCGTGGCTCGACGTCGGCAGCTGGACGAGCTTCGCCGAGACCGTGCCCGCGGACGACGCGGGCAACCGGTCGAACGCGCACTGGTGCGACGTCGGGAGCAGCGGCATGACCGTGATCTCGGACGACCCGTCGCATCTCGTCGCGACGGTCGGCTGCGGCGACCTCGTGATCGTCCATACGAAGGACGCGACCCTCGTCTGCGCGCGCGGCGAGGCCGAGCGCGTGAAGGCTCTGGCGGAGCGCGTGCCGGAGGCGTGGCGCTAGCCGCGGTGCCATGCGCTTCCTCGCGATCGATCTCGGCGACAGACGCACGGGCTTCGCGTCCGGCGACGACGTCGTCGGCATCGTGCAGCCCCTGTTCGTCGCGGAGGCGCACACGCGCGAGCTGCAGCTGAAGGCGTCGCTCCGCGCGATCGACGAGTTCGGTCCGAACCGCATCGTGATCGGGCTTCCCTACAACATGGACGGCACGGAAGGGCCGCGCGCAAGGCTCGTGCGCGAGTTCGCGGCCGAGCTCGCCGCGCGGCTGCCGCGGTTCCCGCGCGTCGAGATCGCGTTCCAGGACGAACGGCTCTCGAGCTTCGCGGCCGAGCAGCGCCTCGCGCGCACCGGGCGCACGCACGGCGAGAAGAAGGCGCTGCGCGACGCGCTCGCCGCGTGCGCGATCCTCGAGGATCACCTGCGCGCGCTGCGCGGCGACGCGCGCGGTGCGGGAGAAGGCGCGGGAGAGGACGTGGAAGAGGACGTGGGAGACGCCGCCGGCGACATCGGCGCCGATCGCGACGGTGGCGACGCATGACCACGCGCACGACGCTCACCGACGAGCAGCGCGCCGTGGTCGAGGCGCCGGAGGACGCGCACCTCACCGTGCTCGCGGTCGCCGGCAGCGGCAAGACGACGACGATGGTGCATCGCCTCTCGGAACTCGCCGCGCGCGGCGTGAGGCCCGCGCACATGCGCGCGGTGATGTTCAACAAGGCGGCGCAGCGCTCGTTCGAGGCGCGGCTCGCGGCCCAGCTCGCACCGCAGGGCGTTCCGGCCGCGGAACTGCGCGTGCAGACGTGGCACGCGCTCGCCTACGGCATCGTGCGGCATCTCGAGTCGACCGGCGCCGTCGCGCGCATGCCGCTCGTCGTCGAGACGGGCGAGATCCTCCGCACGCTCGGCGACGCGATCCGCGAGGAGTTCGCGGAGAGGAACGAGCGTCCCGAGGAGGACGACGGGCGCGACGCCGAGTCGTGCCTCGAGGCGATCCGCGAGTGGAAGTCGATGCTCGTCGCGCCGCAGGACGCGGGCCACGCCGACGACGACTTCCTCGTCGCGGCCTACGCGCGCTTCGAGAAGGCGCGCGTCGCGCGCGGATTCCGCACCTTCGACGACCTCGTCGTCGACGCCGTGCGCGCGCTCGAGTCGGACGACGCGCGGCACGGGCTCGCGGACCGCTTCGAGCATCTCGTCGTCGACGAGTTCCAGGATGCCGATCACGCGCAGTTCCGCCTGCTCGAGCTGCTCGCGGGAACGCGCGCGCGCGTGACGGTCGTGGGCGACGACGACCAGACGATCCACGAATGGCGCGGCGCGCGCAGCGCGTTCATCCGCGGCGAGTTCGCCAGGCGCTTCACCGCGCATCCGCACCGCGCGTTCACGCTCTCGACGAGCTTCCGGTTCGGCCCCGAACTCGCGGCCGCGGCGGAGCGCGCGATCGCGGCGGGCGCCGGCCGCGTCGCGAAGCGCATCGTCGCCGCCGATCCCGAGCAGGAATCGCGGCTCGTCGCCGTCTCGGCGTCGGGAAAGTCCCCCGCCGCGCTCGATCCGCTCGTCGATCGATTGAAGGATCTCCAGGCTCGGGGAACGCCCGCCTCCGACATCGTCGTCCTCGGACGCTCGTGGGCGCAGCTCCTCGCGTTCGAATGGCGCATGCTGGCGGCGGGCATCCCCTTCGCGATGGACGAGCACGCCGCGTTCGCCGACGACCCTTCGCTCTCGCTCCTCCTCGCCTATGCGCGCGCGGTGCGCACGATGCGCGTTCCGATGGACGAGGCGCTCGCGCAGAACGCGGGGCGCATCCTCAACCGCCCGTTCCGCGGACTCTCGCGCAAGGGCATCGACTTCGTCCTGAAGGACGCGGCGCGCGAGGGCCTCACGCTCGGCGACCTCTGCTTCGACGACGACCTCCACAAGATGGCGGGCTTCCACGGCGGCGCGCGCATCGAGCTGAAGTCGCTCGGCGCGACGCTCTCGAAGGCCGCGCGGCGCGACGGCGCGGAGGCGGGCGCCGCGCGCGCGATCCGGATCCTGCGCGACGAGATCGACTTCGACAAGGCGCTCTCCGCGCACCGCAGCGCCGCGAGCGTCGCGGAGTGCCTGCGCGCGTTCGAGGTCCTCGAGGATTTCGCGCGCGCCGCGGGCTGCTCGCTCGCCGATCTCGACGGGCGCCTCGCCTCGGTCGACACGACGCAGGGCAGGCCCCCCGCCGAATGCGTGCGCGTCACGACGATCCACCGCGTCAAGGGACTCGAGTGGGACTACGTCTTCATCCCCGAATGCGACGAGGGCTGGATGCCGCTGCCGGGCGACGAGGAGTCGGGCTGCCTCGACCGGCGCGCGAAGTCGCCGACCATCGGACGCAGCCCCGCGATCGAGAGCGAGCGGCGCCTCTTCTACGTCGGCATCACGCGCGCGCGCACGGCGTGCTTCACGAGCTGCGGCGACGAGGAGACGCGCTCGCGCTTCCTTCGCGATGCGCTCGGCGGCGAGAAGCCGCGCGCCGCGGCGCGCGCGCGGCGCTGAAGTTCACGGCCAGCGCGCCGCGGCGGCGTCGAGATACCAGCGGAACTCGCCGCCGATCGGAGCGATGCCCTTGATCGGGACGTCGTGCGCGCCGTCGGCGCCGGTGGCGATCCGATGCACCATCGGCGCCTTCTTCGCACCGACGACGAGCGCGCCGATGAAGCGCGCGCCGTTGAGGAGCGTGTACGTCATCGTCAGCCGGTCGGGCGGCGTGACCGCCGGGCCGCGGTTGAAGCACGCGAACCGGTCGACGACCGCGAGCGCGTCGCTCCGCGGGAAGAGGCTCGCCGTGTGTCCGTCGTCGCCCATTCCGAGCAGCACGTAGTCGAGTCGGTCGTGGCCCTTCTCGCGCCAGCCGAGCACCTCGCGCAGCTCGGCCTCGTAGCGGACGTCGCCGTCCGCCTCGTGCGCGAGCATCGGATGCACCTGCGACGGCGGGATGTCGGAGTGCTCGCAGATGATCTCGCGGATCTGCCCGAAGTTCGACTTCTCGTGCTCGAACGGCACGCAGCGCTCGTCGACGATCCAGAGGTGCGTGCGGCGCCACGGCATGTCGCGGAAGCGCGGATCGATCATCATCCGCTCGTAGAGCGGCATGGGCGTCGAGCCGCCCGAGAGCGCGAGATGGAAGTCGCCGAACTGCCGCACGCAGGCCTTCGCCTGCATCATGATGTCGGTGCCGACGGCGTCGAGCGCCTCGTCGACCGTGTCGACGAGGACGACCTGCCCCGGAAGCCGCGGGGTTTCGGGCAGATCATCGGCCAGTTCGTAGGTTCCGCCGTCGCTCATCCCGCGCAGCGTACACGAGCGCGGGGCGCGTTCACGCCCGCAGGGCCCCGCTCCACCCCCCGCCTCACCCGCGCGGCGCGGCGCCGCACTCGGGGCATCGGACGCGCGCGTCGAGCCCCGTGCGCGCGTAACCGCAGGAATGACATCGATCTCGAACGCGGAGGAACCGCGCGCGCGCCCGGCGGATTCCAGTCGACGCGCCCATCGCCAATCCAACGAGCGGCACGCCGAGGACGACCGCGTTCGCAAGCAGCGCGAGCCAGCGCGGACGCCACGGATAGCCCTTTGCGGGGAGTGCTTCGATCTCCTCTGACAGCGGATGGCCGATCGCCCAGCCGTCGTTCGCCTCCACTCCGAGTCCGTCGGTCCACCACACGCTCGATTTCGAGACTTCGTCGAGTCCGTAGTTTGGAACGACCTCGCAGACGCTGCGCTCGATCATCGCACCACGCACGACGAACGCGCGGAAAGGCCAGCCGAACGCGCGCACCTCGTCGATGCGTCGCGTCGCGACGACGTGATGCGCCGCGAGATTGAGTCGATCGCCCGGCTCGCCTTCGAAGTGCGCGATCATCCATGCGTCGTCGGCGACGTTGACATCGTCATGGAAGCGGCCGATCGCCGCACTCCGGCCAGGAAGAAACCCATCGCATGAACGGGAGAGATCGGGCGGTATCCAATCGGGCGCGCTCGTGACGGCGACCTGACCAGCCTCGATGCGCTCCTCACGCTCGTATTCCGGCAGGACATCGTCGGCGCGAGCGCGTCGTTCGAAGTCTCTCGCGCGTTCTTCCGTCTCCGCCGATGTGAACCGCTCGACCCAGACGATGTCGTAGAGGCCTCGGCCCGCGATGGCGAAGGCGGTCCAATCATCGCCGACGAGTAGGCCGACGTCGTTGCCCGAAACCGGTCCGCTGGTCGGAGTATCCAAGCGCGATCCGTCGCCCCACGCATGCCACGACCCGGGCGTCGTCCGGCGCCAGAGAAGATCGAGGAAATCCTCGGTGTATCCGCCGCCTCCGATGATGCCGGCTCCGGGCATGGCGGGCTTGCGCGAGAGATCGCGCGCGGCGAGCATCGACAGCGCGAGCGACAGCGCGGAACCCAGCAGAACCGCCGAAACCGCGAATCTGGCAACGCGACGCGTCCGCATCCGCCACTCCATCGTTCGAGTCACCGCGCCTCGGCCTCGACGGCACGCGCGCGTGCCCCAATCCGCTCGCTTCTCAATCGTCGATTCTCACCCCTCACACCCCTCAGCACTCGCACTCCTCAATCCTCGCACTCCTCAATCCTCGCACTCCTCAATCCTCGTTCCGCCACGCGCGGCCATCGCGCGCGAGCAGTTCGTCGGCCGACTTCGGTCCCCACGAGCCGCACGCGTAGTTCGCGTGGATCCCGGCGCGCGCAGCGGCGGAACGCTCGTCGA
>JBIIYI010000336.1:0-3858 GCA_044346895.1 Phycisphaerales bacterium | reverse complement strand
CGCGACCGCTCCGCGCTCCGAACGCAGGTTGAGCAGCGCACGCTCGCCCTCGCGGGTGATGCTCCAGGTCCCCCGGTCTGCGATCTCGGGCGCCGCGTCGAACGTGACACCGGGCCCGCCGCCGGCGCTGCGGACCGAGACGGTGAAGCGTCCATCCGCCCCGAGATCGAGGATGCGTTCGGTCACCATCGTCGCGGCGCCACCGGCGTCGAAGCCGCCACCGGCGGACAGCACTTCCTCGGTGCTCCAGACGCCGGTGAAGGTGGGGTCGGCCTTCCCTTCCGATTTCTGCATCGGGAGGAACCGCACCGTCGTGAAGATCTGGCGGGCCCGCGTTTCCTGCGCCGCCACATCCGCGTCGGTCGCGAGGATGGCGATGCCGACGACCCGATCCGCTTCCGCGCGCGCGATGACGCGCAGGTTCAGACGACCTCCATCGTTCGTCGGCGCCGACGAACGGAAGAGGATCGCGCCACCCGGAAGCGACTCGATGTCGCCCTCGCGCTGGACCTCGTCGCTTGCGAGCAATCGTCGCGCCGCAAGTTCGGCGTTCTCCGGCTTCGAGAGCGGGCGGTCCTTGTCCCAGGCGATGCTGGTCAGCGCGTAGAACTCGGGAAGTTCGCCTTCGGCCGCGGGCGCCTTCGCGAGGACGACCGTGCTCGGTCCGTCGCGCTCGATCTTCCACGCGGGATCGTGTCGGAATGCGTAGGCGCCGACGTCGTTCTTCGTCTCCACGAGTCCATCCTTTCCGACCTCGCCGTCGGTTGATGCGGCTTTCTTCCCGGCTTCCTTCCCGGCTTCCGTTCCGGGTGCGGAGCCGGCGCCTTCCGGCTTCGTCGCGGCATCCGAGCCAGCCGCGCGGATGTTCGATGCGATGTCCATCGCGCGCTTCGACCGGGCCTCCATCGACTTCTCCGACGTAAGCGCGAGCACGCAGACGAAGTTCGGGCCGACGACACGGCCGGCGATGAAGATGGAGCGGGTCTTGCCCTCGCGGTCGGTTGCCTTCATCGCGACCGAGAGCATGCCGTCGGCGTGCCGCACGATCGGCTGCGTGCGCTCGAAGCGCGTCTGGGGGTCGTAGAGCGATCGGAATGCGGCATCGAAACCCTCATCGGTCTTGAGCGACGCCGGGTCGGCGAGGGGAGCGCCGTTGACCGAGTAGAACTCGGGATCCTCGGGATCCATCCCGTCGAAGGACGGCGCGACCATGGCGGCGTTGCCCGCCGCCTGCACGAACCACGCGGGATCGTGGTCGAGGATGAAGCCACCCTCCGCGACGAGCGTCGACTTCAGCCCCGACTTCGACGCCGACTGGTCCTTCGCGGCCGCAGGTGGCGTCGCGGGAGCCGTCGCGGGGGCCGTCGCGGGGGCGCCCGACTGCGGTGCGGCGGTCGCGCTGCCGGCGACGAGCGTCGTGAGCGTCGTGAGCGTCGTGAGCGTCCACGAAACGAGGATGGCGGTGTTCCGGCGACGGGGGCGCGCGTTCGAGAGCATCCGCACAGGCTACCTTCTGAAGGCGAACGCGGCCCGGGAAGTCCCGGGCCGCGCTCGATTTCACCTGCGGTCGACGTCGCTCAGGGCCTCACGGACACGCGCCCCAGAAGTTGAGCAGCGTGGCGAGGTCGCCGCCGTCGATCGTGCCGTTCCCGTCGAGGTCGCCCGCGCAGCCCGAGCAGGGGCCCCAGCCGTTGAGCAGCGTGGCCAGATCGCTGCCGTCGACCGAGCCGTTTCCGTCGAGGTCGCCCGTGCACGCGTCGTCGGCGCGGATCAGCGTGACCGACATGTAGTCGTGGAAGGTCTCGTCGGCGGTGCGCTCGGCGTAGACGAGGAAGCGCATCGAACCGTCGGCGGCGATGTAGTTGCCGATGTTCGAGCGCACCGAGGCGACGAGCGACTCGTCGCGGTTTCCCGCGAAGGCGTCGACGTAGCGGTTCTGGCCGGAACGTCCGTCGAAATCGCCCCACTGGCCGAGGGCGTTGTTCCAGACGTAGAGCTCGACCTGCGTGCAGCGGTCGGCGAAGCCTTCCCAGCGCACGCGGATCTCGTCGATGTCGGAAACCGGGCCGGGTACGACGAAGCGGAAGAGGTTCGTGGCCTCGTTGCCGTTCGTCACGGAGGTTCCGATGTAGCGGTTGGTGTCGGTGATGCCGCCGGTCGCGTTCGAGGTCGAGAGCGCGGTGTAGTTGGCCGCGGTCAGCGTGCTCGAGACGGGCGACGAGTTCGTCGAGTTCCACGAGATCGTCTGGCTTCCGAAGCCGAACTTGTTGACGCCCGCGCCCGAGGCGAAGTCGAGCACGGTGGCCGTGCCCGAGGCGACGCGGAACGGATTGCTGAAGGCGACCGTCGTGTCGCCGTCGGCCGCGCGGGCGGTGACGCGCACGAGCGCACCCGCGCCCGTGCTCGATCCGGCGGGAACGGTCCAGTCGAACGAGCCGCTGTCGGCGATCGCGTTCGCGATGGTGGTCCAGGTCGAGCCGCCGTCGAGCGAGTACGCGAGATCGACGTTCGAGAGCGCCGCGTTGCCGGTGTCGGTCGCGTTCCAGCGGATCGTCTGCACCGAGCCGTTGAGGAGCACCTCGCCGCCCGCAGGCTCGACGATGTGCGCGGCCGGCGCGAGCGCCGCGCGCCGCGGGACCTGCTTCACGATGCAGTGGATCGCGCCCGAGGCGGTGATGATGCTCGAGCACTGGATCGGGACGATCTGGACGCCCGGCCCCGCCGCGGCCTGCCACTTGGCGAGGGCGTCGGCGTCGCGCGTGTTGTAGGCCGAGTTGCCGCCCGGGACGAGCGCCGTCCCGTAGACCGGGATGAAGATGCGGTTGTTCACGCGGAACGCGTTCGCATAGGTGAAGTGCGTTCCCGCGCCGTCGTTCCACGCCTGCGGGCGGAAGACCTCGAAGCCGAGCGCCTGCATGTACGGCACGGCGTTGTTGGTCACGCTGATCGCGGTCGCGTTCGATCCCGCGATGAACTCGCTGATGACGACGGTGTTCTCGTCGACGAGGTACATCCACATGTCGACGTGGCCCGTCCCGTCGACCGAGAACGGCAGCTGCGGCAGGATGTGCAGCGTGTCGATCCCCTGGAAGGTCTGGTGCAGCTCGCGGATGAGCGGCTCGGTGTGGCCGCCGCTCGCCGGGTTGTCGAGATTGATGAGCGCGGTGCAGAAGCCGCTGCGGTTCGGGCCGGGCTGGAAGTTTCCGCCGGAGTAGTAGAGGCCCTGGTCGTACGTCGGCACACCGAAGGTCGAGTCGCCGACGAGCGTCGGGATGAAGTTGTCCTGCGGCCGGGTCGGGTAGTAGTGGCTGTCGACCACGGCGAGCGTGCCGTTCTGCCAGATGAAGTGCGGTCCGTAGTCGCGCATCCAGATCGAGTTGCTCGGCTGGATGATGAAGACCACCTTGCTCAGGTTCGCGCCGGCGGCGGCGAAGGCCGAACTGGCGGAGTTCGCGGTCGTCTGGTTCGAGACGACGACATAGGCGATCTCGTCGAACTGGGCACTTCCGGTCAGGCTCGAGACGAGGGCCGTCACGACCGAGTTCCAGGTGTTGCCGTACTGGAAGAGCACGCCGCGCGTCGGGCCGTACTCCGGCGGCGACTCGATGAGCCCGGTCGCGGGAAGGTCGGCGACGCCACCGTCGCCGGCGCCGTCACCGCCGCCCGCGAGATCCACGGCGTAGGGCGTCAGCCGCTGCTTCGGATTGAACGGCGTGCCGCCCTCGCGGACGCGGGCGAGGGTCGAGCGCTGCTCGACTTCGTCGGGCTGGCCTTCGGGTGGCTTCGCGGCCGACGCGAGTGCGGGCGTTGCCATCGAAGCAAGTGCGATGAGCGATGTGAGCGTGCGGGAGAGGCGAG
>JBIIYI010000335.1:0-3859 GCA_044346895.1 Phycisphaerales bacterium | reverse complement strand
GAGGATCGCGGCGAACGCCGCCCCTGCTCTTGTTCCTGATGCGGTGCGAACGGTTTCTCCGTCGCATGTGACGTCGGCGTCCGCATCGCGACAATCCGAAGTGCATCCCGAGCGATGCGCGCTCCGAGCGATCGGCGCGCGCTCCGGCAACCGGCCGCGAGGCAGAACGCCTGAAGTACGGTGCCAGAACGATGCGGGCGGCGCCCTGGTGACTTCAGGGGGAATGAGGAGTCACCGAACATGCGCCGTCAACCTCGCGAACGCGAGCGCTGTGCGCTTGCCCTCACCGGGCGGTGCGCGCGTCGCCGGGATGCGCTTCCCAGAACCGAGCGGCACGCCGTTCGGAGGAGTGAGCGCCATGATTCACGGCATCGACGGTCGGGAGATTCCCCCGCGAAAGGACGAGAGGTCCACGCAAGGGGGGGCGCGTTCCGCTTCGGATGGCGATGCGCGCCCATCTCGCGATGGTGCATCCACGTCTCAGGATCGGATCGCGTCCGTCGCGCGCGACCCGAGCCTCGCACACCAGCTCGAAGTCTCCGAGCATGCTCCGTGGCAGCAGACGGCGGTCGACTTCTTCGCAGGACCGGAAGGGAGTTCGTCGAACGCACGATCCGGACGTCGCGATGGGGGATTGATCGAGCGGATTCTCCTCCAGGCACCGACGGAGTTCGGCGCCGAACGCACGCCGATGCTCGAGGAGGCGCGGCGTGCGGTGCTCTCGCGCGAGCCCGAGGCGCTCGACTGGCCCGGCGCCCGCCATGACTTCGAACGCGAGATCCACCTCGCGCAGAAGACCCTTGCGCGCCGGATCGTCGCGGACCCGCGGCTCGATCCGATGCTCCACTGGCATCACGGCGATCTCGTCGTCGGCGTCCCATCGGCGATTCCCGGCGCGGATCGTTCGTCGTCGGCGCGCGTCTGGCTTTCGTATTCCGGCGATACCGCGTGGGCGCGCGCCGAACGCATGGACCGGGACGAGATCGCGCGATGCCACGAGACGGTTGCGTGGACTGCGAAGGCCGAGTCGCTCGGGATCCCCGCGACCGTCTGGCGCTGCGCGCTTCCATCCTGCTGCGAGACGGAGGATCCGATCGTCGTCGAGATCGCGCCGAACCCCACAGGCTTCATGCACGCGATGTTCATCGCGCATCACGGGAGCGCCGCGATCGTGGCCGGCCCCGCGACCGGTGTGGACGCGATGTGTCGACTCGAGGCCGACGCGAGGTTGCAGCCGCGCCTGCTGCCGTCCGGATGGAACTATCTCAAGCCCGACCGCACGCAGGGGATGTCGCCGCCGTGCTTTCCCAACGGCGCGCCGCGGCCGGCGCGCGGCGTGTTCGTGCCCGATGCATCGCTGTTCGTCGCGTGCGCCCGCGCCACATGGACGGTCGCGCCGGGCGACGCGTTGCGCGTCGCGTTCGCGCGGTGAGCGTGGGACTCACGCCCCGACGGTGCTGGACCGTCTTTCTCGACTGCTCGCGCGTCGCACGCAGGCGGACCGTACCCGCCCTCATGCAAGTACGGAAAAGGAGAGTCGGCATGTCGTCCAACCTCGACCGTCCTCGAACCAACGCACTCGATGGTCGCGAGAGATCGTTGCCCCATCCGCTGCCGTGGGAGTCCGTGCGGACGGTTCGTTCGCGTCTCAAGTCCCTTTGGAGGGGTTGGTTCGACCATGCATCGTCCGACGCTTCCGATGAGGATGACTTTGAAGAGGACGTGATCGACGACGTCGAGGAGGACATCGAGGAGGAAATCGAGGAGGAAGTTGAGGAGACGGAGGAAGAAGAAGAGGACGAGGAGGAAGAGGAGGAAGACGAGGACGAGGAGGAGGAAGAAGAAGAGGAGGAGGAAGGGACCACGTACGTGGACATCTCCGCGGAGATGCTGCAGGCGATGCTCGACGGAAGGTTGGGCGGGAACTCCGATCTGTCCTCGGCAGCCGACTTCCTCTACATGAAGTGGCTCGAGCAGAATCTGCGCGAGTGCATGGGAATGAAGGGAAGCTCGAGTGGTCGGTGCGTGCTGCGGCGCGTCCCGCGGGACGTGGACGCTCGCAAGGGCCTCGCCACGATCCATCGGTTGTGCGACGGGTCGATCGTGGTGTCGCGACGGGAGTGCGCATCGGAACCGGTTGAGATCGATCCCGCGTGCGCGGCTCTCGAACGATCGGGCGTCATGCGCATCTATCGAGGCGATCCGCTCGGCAACGATTTCGAGGAGTACCCGTGCACCTGCCTCTCCTCCGACGACATGCACCGGTGGCGGATCGATGGCGCTTCGAACGCCGATGCCGCCGCATCCCTCGAGGAGGCGCTGGTCGACGATGATGCCATGGTCGAGTTCATGCTCCGCGATTCCGCATCCGACGCAGGTGACGGCGTCTGGCTGATCGGAATCTGCTCGGAGTCGGCGCGGGCGTTGTGGCTGCATGCTCCGGCGACGGTCGGAGGTCCGGGCGGCGAGGTGGTCCAGGCTCCGGTCGCGAGCTGTTCTCCGGGATGGCTCGACATCTGCGTCGAGGACGAGTTCGTCGCCAAGGAGATCCAGGAGGTGGTCGATCGATTCGAGGGCGCCTTCCGCAACCTGAAGGACTACCCGCGACCTGCGATCGACGCGGCGGGTGCGTGGTTCGTACTGCGACGGTAGCGCCCGTGGACCGACCTGATCGGCGGCCTTGACTCCACCGTCGCTCCACCGTCAGGCCACCGGCGTGTCGACGCGCATGAACGGCGCGCACTTCGCGATCCTCGTGCCGGCGTGGAGCCCGCCCCGCCCGCCGCGGCCGGGGAGCAGGTGTGCTGGGGCGGCACGCTCGCGCGATGCATGCGCGAGCCGATCGCCCGCGCGTGATCGTCTGCACGCCCGGCCGAAGCGCGCGCTACTGGATGACCGCCCGAAGCCCCGTCGAGCAGTCGACGAGAATCGTCCGGCTGTCGAACCGGAGGATCGACGCGCAATGGCCGCTCTCCGCGAGCGCCTCGCGCAGTTCGTCGTCGTCGAGCGTGGCGAGCTCGATTTCGGCCTTTGCACCGACGGAGACGAAGTCGACGACGAGGGCGCCGGGCTCGCCGCCGATCGTGGCGAAATCGATCGCGAGTGCGGCGCGGTCGTCGGTGCGCACGCCTTCGTCCGCGCGCGGACGCGAGAGAAGCGCGACGACGAGCGCCGCGGCCAGGGCGATCGACGTGCTCGCGATCGCACGCGCGCGGAACTCGCGCCGCCGCCGGCCGCGCCCGAGTTCGGCTCCGGCGAGCCCCAGGATCGCGTCCCGACGCGAGGCGACCGAGTCGCCGGCAGTTCGTGGGTCGTTCATCCGGCGCCTCCTTCGCGCAGACGGTTCATGAGACGGCGCAGCGCGCTCTCGATCGCGCGCGGTGTCGCGCCGAGTGCGCGCGCGATCGCGTTCACGCGGAGCCCCTCGACATGGCGGAGGCGGAGAAGCTCGACTTCCTCGGCATCGAGTCGCTTGAGCATCGAATCGATCGAGTCGGCGTCCTCGCGGGAATCGATCGCCCCCGGACGAACGGACGATTCGCGTCGCGCGCGCCGGGCATCCGACACGATCCTGTTGCGCGCGACATTCAGCGCGGTCAGCCGCATCCATGCGGAGAGCGATGCGTGCGAATCCACGACCGGGGGGTTTGCCGCGAGCCTCATGAACATCTCCTGCAGGCAGTCGAGCGCGAACGATTCGTCGCGACGCGTCGTCTTCCGAACCGACCGCACGACATCGTCGGCGCAGCGGTCGTAGAGCTCCGCCAGCGCCTCGCGCGAACCAGAGCGGACCGCGCGCGTGACGCGCGCGGCCCACACGTCGGCCGAATCGCGGGGGTCATCGGCGGTCACATCTTGT
>JBIIYI010000334.1:0-3865 GCA_044346895.1 Phycisphaerales bacterium | reverse complement strand
CACTCGACCACGCGCGCGTCCGCGGGGGTGTCGATCCGTCGTCCCGGGCGGATCTCCGAGATGCGTCCGTCGACGACGAGGAGGTCGCCCTCGGCGTCGATGCCGTTGGCGGGATCGATGATCCGGCCCTTGCGGAACAGCGTGACGAACATCAGCGGCGGGCTCCGCCGGTCTCGCCGTCGAGGCCTTCGGGGAGGTCGATCGGGGGCTCGGCGCCCGGGGTCACGGTCGGTGCGGGCGCGTCGCCGGCCGCTTCGGGCTTCGCGGGCTCTTCGGCCGCAGGCTGCGCAGGCGCGGATTCCGCCGGCGTCATCGAGGTGTCCGGGACGGGCGCGATCTCCTGCTCCGCCGGCAGCGGGGCCACGGGCTTCTCGAGTCCACCCGGCGGCAGGATCACCGCGTCGGCGATGAAGAGGACGCGCTTCGAGGGCTCGGTGATCGCGTCGATCTCGGCCTGCGACCTGCCTGCATCCATCGCGAGGTGCTTCAGCATCTCGACCGAGTGCGTCTCGACGACGACGTAGCCGAGCGCATGCACGCGGCGTCCGCGGCAGTTGCGCGGCACGAAGAACGCGTGGTCCTTGTTCATCACGAGGAGCGACGAACGCTTGCCGTCGGCGCCCGCGTCCTCGATCTCGAGCCAGCAGCCCATCGTGCGGCAGACGTCGCTCACGGTCCCGCTGAGGACGACCAACTGGCCGCTTTCGGCGAAGGAGGGCGCCGTCTCGGGCGTGACCTCGGGCGTCTCGCCGCGCTTGGTCTCGACGGCGCTGCCGTAGACGAGCCAGCCGTGATCGATGTCGGCCTGCGCGGTGGTGCGGTGCTGGCAGGAAGCGAGGAGGGAGAGCGGGGCGAGCGCCGCCGCGATGCCGAGAGTCCGGAGTCGGTGTCGAAGCATGGCGTCGATGATAAAGGAACGCCTCCGCTCGAGGACGACGCGACGGCGTGTCGGCGCGGACGAAGGTGGCGCGAAAGGGCGGGTGATGCGAAAAAGCACACCGCCCGGCGCGAGGCCGGGCGGTGCGATGAACAGGCTGTCATCTCGCGGTTCGTGCTTCGTGACGGTCACCCGTCGTGCCGCACGCCCGCGGCGTGATCAGTTCTGCGAAGCGGGGCAAGCGGCCTTGCTCGCGCAGCAACCCGACTTCTTCTCAGTGCTGACCGCGCCCGGCGCCGACTTGGTCGCCGTGCACTCGGTCTTGGCCGAGCTGCAGCCCGACTTCTCGGCGCCGACGGCGCCCGGAGCGGCCTGCTTGGTGGCGGTGCACTCGGTCTTGGCCGAGCAGCACTCGCTCTTCTTGGCGCCGACGGCGCCCGGGGCCGCAGTGTTCTGCGTGCTCGAGCAACCAGCGAGGAGGGCGACCGAGAGAGCGGCAAGGGTGGCGAAAGTCTTCATTGGCGAGGACTCCTTTCGAAATGGTCCGCGTGTGACGGACTGACATTCCCGCGACACGCGGGGGTTTGCGGTGGACGGCCGCCACATGGCGGGCCGTTGCGACGGGGCGGTGGCATCGGCCAAAGCCGACCCGGCGCTTCAGGAAGTGCGAGTGTACCGGGGCTTCCGCGGTCGGTTCTAGCCCAGTTGCGACTTTTGGGACGAGGAGTCCGCCTACATTGAGGGTCCGTGAACCCGGACACCCCCGATCCCCAGCCAGAGTCGATCGACCCCGCGTTGGGCGTTCGCGGTGGTGCGGGTGCGCCCGGGGAGCCGTTCGCGCCGCCTCCGGGGCCGGAATCGCGCGAGGAGCGGCTCGGCCGACTCCTGCGCAAGGCACGCGCCCTCCCCGACGTCCCCGGCGTGTACCTCATGAAGGACGCGGCGGGGACCGTCCTCTACATCGGGAAGGCGTCGGTCCTGCCGAACCGGGTCTCGAGCTACTTCATCCCCTCGGCCGACCTCGGCTTCCGCAAGCAGCCGATGCTCGACGCGGTCGTCGACTTCGACTTCATCCCCTGCGAGGGCGAGTGGGAGGCGCTCCTGATGGAGGCGCGCCTCGTCAAGGACGTCCACCCGCCTTTCAACGACCGCCTGCAGGACGACAAGACGTTTCCCTATCTCGCGGTCACCCTGCGCGACGACTTTCCCGGCGTCTACATCACGCGCAACCCGGGCGACGAACGCTTCCGCGGCGCGCGCATCTACGGGCCGTTCGTCTCGTCCGGCAGCCTGCGGCACGCGATGCAGCTCCTGCAGCGCGTCTTCCAGTACCGCACCTGCGAGCTCGAGATCGTCGACGGCGATCCGAAGAACCGCCTCTTCCGTCCGTGCCTCCTCGCCGCGATCAACCAGTGCACCGCGCCGTGCGCCGCGCGCATTTCGAAGGATGCGTATCGCGCCGACATCGACCGATTCATGCGCTTCCTCGGCTCGAAGCGCAGCGCGATGCTGCGCGAGATGCGCGAGGAGATGGATGCCGCGAGCCGGGCGCTCGAGTTCGAGCGCGCGGCGGTGCTGCGCGACCAGATCAAGGCGATCGAGAAGCTCGACGAGCGCGAGACGCGCAACGGCCGCGACGACGACGGCGAGTTCGACTGGCAGCCGGAGGCGACGGGGTTCGTGCAGGATCCGGCGGCGGGCGCGCGCAGCCTCGCGCGCGTGCTCGGAGCCGACGCGCCCATCCGCTGCATGGAGGCGATCGACATCGCGCACCTCCGCGGCGGCGAGACGGTGGCGTCGAAGGTCTGCTTCATCGACGGGAGGCCCTTCAAGGAGGGCTACCGCCGCTACCGCATCACGACGGTCACGAACGACGACTACCGCGCGATGCGCGAGGTCGTCAGCCGCCGCTACCGCGAGGCGGGCGAGGGCGAGGAGCTCTACCCCGACCTCATCCTGATCGACGGCGGCGTCGGGCAGCTCGCCGCGGCGATGGAGGCGTTCGCGCAGCTTCGCGTGCAGCCGCCGCGCGTGATCTCGCTCGCGAAGAAGGAGGAGCTGATCTACACGACCGAGTCCGCCGATCCGATCCGCCTCGGCCGCGAGCATCTCGGCCTGCGGCTCTGCCAGGCGATCCGCGACGAGGCGCACCGATTCGCGCAGCACTACCACCACCTGCTGCGCGAGAAGAGCCTGCTCGGCGAGACCGCGCGCAAGGTGCGCAAGCAACGCGCGATCAAGCGGCTCGAGGACGAGCGGGATGCGGTGAAGGAACCCGCGAACGAACCTGCGGGGGAGTCGGCGCCCGACTCCGCGCCCGACTCCGCGCCCGATTCGGTGCGCAAGCCTCCCGCCGGGGGCGCGGCGTGAACGCGCTTCCCGCGTTCGCGTCGTTGCGTGGGGACGACCTCGAGATCCAGGTGAAGGCCGTACCCGGAGCGAAGCGCGACGAGATCTCGGGGCCGCTCGGCGATCGCCTGAAGATCCGGGTTTCCCAGCCGCCCGAGGGCGGCAGGGCGAACGAGGCGATTCGCGCGCTGCTTGCGGAACACCTCGGGGTTCCGGTGCGGTCGGTGACGCTGGCGTCGGGGGCCTCGAACCCATCGAAGGTGTTCGTGGTTTCCGGGCTTGCCGGCACGGCCGCCGACGCATGCGCGAAACTGGCCTGATTTCGACGGTCGCCCGCGACGATCGGTTTCAAGGTGTACGATCGGCCCCGCCGATAGCGAGCCCACATGCGAGTGCTCTCGACCCGCATCCTCATCGCGCTGCTCGTTCTGTCGCAGACATGGACGGGCGCGCTGCGTGGGCTCGAGTTCTGCATCCCGATCGGCCTTTGCGAGGGGTGCGGCGTCTGGATGCTCGCGCATCATTCCCACGAAAAGGGGCACGACCACGGGCACGATCATGGGCACGTGGCGGCGTCCGCGCATGCTGCGCATGAGGACTCGCATCGACACGCGCACGGCGCACCGCACGGCGTGAACG
>JBIIYI010000333.1:0-3882 GCA_044346895.1 Phycisphaerales bacterium | reverse complement strand
CGGCGTGACGCGCGACCCAGCGGTTCGCCCTTCCCGGCGTCGCGTCGAGGTTGACCAGAAGGACCGGCACGCCCAGCCGGCGCGCGGCGTCGACGACGGGCCCCGTCACGTACCCGCCGAGCGCGATGACGGCGCGCGCATTCCGACGCTCGAGGAGTTCGCGCGCGGCGTGGCGTCCGGCGAGGAACGCCCGCACGAAGCGCACGAGTTTCGCCGGGCGGAGCGCGAGCCCTTCGGCCTCGATCGGCGTGAAGTCGGCGCCCACGTGCGACAGCATGCGCGCATCGACGGCGCGCATCGAGCAGGCGAACACGCGGTCCATCGCGGGCGCGACGTCGGCGAGCGCCTCGGCGATCGCGATGCCGGGCGAGATGTGCCCGCCCGTGCCGCCTCCGGCGAGGACGATGCTCGCGCGCGTCGAACGCGCGCCCGAAGCCGATCCGCCCTCCGCGCTCATGCGGTCACGACGCCCGAATCGCGGGACGGATCCTTCGCGGCGTCGCGTCGCGCGCCGGACTCGTCGTCGAGATCGATCCCGAGTTCGCGCGCGCGGCGACGCGCGCTGCGGTCGATCGACAGCAGGATGCCCACGGAGAAGCCCGTCGCCACCCAGCCCGATCCGCCGCTCGAGATGAGCGGCAGCGCGATGCCCTTCGTCGGAGCCATGCCGGTGACGACGAGCAGGTTGATGAGCGCCTGCATGCCGATCGTGAGGAGGACGCCCAGCCCGAGCAGCCGCGAGAGCGGCGGCACGATGCGGTCGCCCTCGGGGCGATCCGAGCCGCGCGTCACGATCGAGAGGCCGCACCAGAGGAGCGACGCGAACAGCGCGACCACCAGGAACGCGCCGACGATGCCGAGCTCCTCGCAGATGATCGCGAAGATGAAGTCGGTGGTGTCCTCTGGGAGGTAGCCGAACTTCTGCAGGCCGTTGCCGAGTCCGTGGCCCGCGAGGCCGCCGCCCGCGATCGCGCTCATCGACTGGATCACGTGGTAGCCGATGCCCTCGGGGTCCTGCCACGGATCCTGGAACGCGATCAGGCGGTTCACGCGGTACGGGCTGGTCACGATCGCGGCGACCGCGCCGAGCGCGCCCACCGGGATGAGGAGCGCGATGTACCACCACTTCATGCCGCCGACGAGGAGGATCAGCGTGCAGGTCGCGAAGACGAGCGCGGCGGTGCCGAGGTCCTCCTTCGCGATGAGCGCGACGATCGTCACGAGCACCAGGAACGCCGGGATGAAGCCGCGCTTGAAGCTCCCGAGCCGGTCGGAGTGGTACACGCAGAACCACGCCGCGACGCCGAGCATGCCCCACTTCGCGAGTTCGCTCGGCTGGAATCCGAGCCACGCGGGGCCGATCCAGCGCGCGGCGCCGTTCACCTCGCGTCCGACGCCGGGCACGTGCGTCAGGATGAGACCGACGACGGTGAGGCCGAGGATCCACACGACCGGCGATGCGATTCCCTGCCGCCTGAAGAGGCGCTCGATGTCGAGGCGCGACGCGGCCCACATCGCGGCCAGCGCGAGCACCGCGAGGATCGCCGAACGGCCGTAGAACACCTTGTCGACCGTGATGCCGCCGTCGTAGAGGCGCTCGGCCTTCTCGAAGTTCCGGAGCGTCATCGCGCCCGACTCGACGAGCGCGGGGTCCGGCGGCACGCTGAGGCCGGCCGAGTTCACCATCACGACACCCATCACGAGGAGCGCGAGCACGGACAGGATCAGGCCATGGGACATCCGGAGCATGGCGTCGATTATCGGCATTTTCGCGACGCCCGATGGAGAAGTCGCGCGTCCCTCGCCGCGCTACGCTGCCGATCCATGTCCGCAGGTCCCACCGTCTACCTCGAGACCTTCGGGTGCCAGATGAACGAGCTCGACAGCGAGCTCGTGCAAGGCCACCTCAAGAGCCTCGGCTACCGCTTCACCGACGACTTCCGGACGGCGGACGTGGTGCTCTACAACACCTGCTCGGTGCGGGAACAGGCGGAAAACAAGGCGTATTCGCGCCTCGGCCTCGTCGGCATGCGGAAGAAGGCCGGCGAGAGCGTCATCCTCGGCGTCCTCGGCTGCATGGCCGAACGCGACGGCGCCGACATGCTGCGACGCTTCCCGCAGGTCGACCTCCTCTGCGGGCCGGGCGAACTCGACCGCCTTCCCGCCCTGATCGACAACGTGCGCCGCGCCGAGGGCGCCGCGCGCGAGGAGCGGATCGCGCTCGCGGGCAGCAAGTCGCGTCGTTCGACCACGCTGGCGGCGGCGGAGGATCACCTCGAGCTCCTCGACCTCTCGCGGGCCTTCGAACCCTCCGGGCCCGGTGCGGAGCGGCGCTCGGCCTACGTGCGGATCACCCGCGGCTGCAACAAGTTCTGCACCTACTGCGTGGTGCCGAACACGCGCGGCGCCGAGGTGCACCGGCCACCCGATTCGATCGTCGACGAGTGTCGGCGTCTGGTCGAAGCCGGCGTCGTCGAGATCACCCTGCTTGGGCAGACCGTCAACCACTACCGCTACACGCACGGGCTGGCGATCGATGCGGAGGGGCGCGAGCAACCTCAGGTGGGGCCTGGACTTGCGGCGTTCCGGCAACCCGTTCCCGCCGACGGTCGCACCACCACGTTCGCGATGCTGCTCGAGCGGATCCACGACGAGGTCCCCGCCCTGCGGCGCCTGCGGTTCGTGACGAGCTACCCCCGCGACTTCGGCGACGACATCCTCGAGGTCATGGCGCGCTGCCCCCGCATCTGCCGCTACCTCCACGTGCCGGCCCAGTCGGGGTCGGACCGGATCCTGAAGGCGATGAACCGGGGCTACACCCGCGCGGAGTACCTCGACTTCATCGATCGCGTGCGCCGGACGCTGCCCGACTGCACGATCGCGGGCGACATCATCGTCGGCTTCCCCGGCGAGACCGACGAGGATTTCGCCGAGACCGTCTCGCTCCTTCGCGCCGTCCCCTTCAAGAACAACTTCATCTTCAAGTATTCGCCGCGCCCCGGCACGGTCGCCATCGACCGCTTCGAGGACGACGTGCCGAACGACGTGAAGAAGCTGCGCAACAACCTTCTGCTCGATCTCCAGACTGAGATCAGCGCCCGCGTCCACGGCGAGTGGGTCGGGCGCGCGGTCGAGGTGCTGGTCGAGGAGATCCGCGATTCCCGCGGTGCGGCGGACGCGGAAGCGGCGGCAACGACGGAAAACCCCGACGAACGGCGCATTTCGCTCACGATCGCGCCTTCGGGCGGCGCATCCGCGCACCGCGGCGGCGGGGATCAGGGTGATCACGACCATCACGCGCATCCCGCCTCGAAGAACGTCGAGGTGCGCTGGGCGCGGCGCCAGGCGTCGGGAGGTCGACCGAAGGGCCGACTGCAGGCGATCGGCCGCACGATGGGCGATCTGATCGTGGCGATCGACCTCGACTCTGCGGAAACCGCTTCGGCGGATGCCGCGCGCGCGCTCGTCGGCACGGTTCTCGAGGTCGAGGTGCGAAATTCCTCCGCGCTCCTCCTGCACGGCGCGCTCTCAAAAACCGCGCTGGCGCGCTCCAATCGCGGTTGAGTTCCGTCTAGGACGCCCGAGAACCGAACCGGCCCGAAACGCACTCGGGATCTTCATTCCGGTTTCCTTGACAGGGAGTCTTCCTGATCTATCTTCCGTGTCGAGGGATGAGGACGCGGTAAGGGCCGCGAGACTCTGAGGGAGAGTGCTGTGCTTATCCTCAACGAGCACGCAGAGAAAATGGGAGTACATTTCAATGAAGACTGGAATGATTGCGGCCGGCCTCGGCCTCGCGGTTTCTGGCGTCGCCTCGGCGGCTTTCACGGGCTACACGGTCGTCGCGACCAACGTGACCAACAGCGGTCAGAACCTGACCCG
>JBIIYI010000026.1:0-13111 GCA_044346895.1 Phycisphaerales bacterium | reverse complement strand
TCGTCTCGTTCGCATGAATCGGCTCCTGAAAGACGAAGTCCCCCTATCTGCTACTTCTGCCGGTGGGCGAGCTTTGTCAGGTCCGGAGGCCGATGAACACGCGACACGGTGCGCGAAGTCGTGTTAAAGAGAACAGAGAGCACTCGAGAGCGGCGCTGCGAGACGGCCCCATGCGGTCGACTTCGCGGACCCATTCCCCCATGCGACGATGCCGATGCGAGAGCGTGAGAGAGCGCGCCGATGCCTCTCCGCGCGTCCCAATGCGCGCTTCAGGCGCCCAGCCTGTGAAAAAGCGGGTTGGCCTGTTTGGGCCAACCCGCTTTGGTAACTCCCCGAACTGGACTCGAACCAGTGACATGCGAGTTAACAGCTCGCCGCTCTACCAACTGAGCTATCGGGGAATAGGTTGTGGGACGGAGAGGATACCGTCCGCCGCGCCATCGTCAAGCCGCTGGGTCGACTTGAGTTCCGAACGGCCGAATCGCGCGGAAGGGCCGGAAACGAGGCCGGACCCCGCGTCGGCGACCGCCCGCGGACCCTTCCCCGATCTCGCCCTGCACGCTGCATGGCTCGGCGCGGTTGCGCGACGGGCGGGGGGGTCTCTAGTCTGCCTCTATGCAGCACACGCCGCACGATCCCTCGCGTCGTTCCTTCACCGCAATCTCAGGCCTCACGGCTCTCGGCGGAGCCCTCGGCATCTCACCGCGGCTCGCGCAAGCGCAGACGAACGCGCCCGCGCCAGCGCAGGCCGCTGCGCCACGCTCGACCCGCGCCCTTCGTTTCGCGCACTTCACCGACCTCCACATCACGCCCGATCGCCCGAGCGAGCCCGGCATGAAGAAGGCGTTCGAGACCGCGCAGGCCGACGGGATCGAGATGATCCTCACCGGCGGCGATCTCATCATGGATTCCTTTGCGACGAAGCGCGCGCAGGTCGATCGCGAGTGGGCGCTCCTCCACAAGCTCTTCGCGGAGCACTGCAAGGTTCCCGTCGAACACTGCCTCGGCAACCACGACATCTTCGGCTTCTGCCTTTCGAAGGCGGGCCTCAAGGGCGATGAAGCCGACTTCGGCTACGCGCGCGCGCTCGCCGAACTCAAGCTCGCCGCGCGCTGGCGCAGCTTCGACCGCAACGGCTGGCACTTCATCGTGCTTTCGTCGGTCGAGCGCGATCCGAAGGACGAGTGCGGCTACCTCGCGTACCTCAACGACGAGCAGCGCGCGTGGCTCGAGTCGGACCTCGCCGCGACGAAGCTGCCGACCGTCGTCGTCTCGCATGTCCCGATCGTGACGGTCACGCCCGCCGTGCGCGGCGGCGAGACCGAGCGGAAGAACGACAAGACCGTGATCTCCGGCGGGCTCGTCCATCTCGACGCGCCGACCGTGCATGGCGTCTTCCGCAAGGCGGGCAACGTGAAGCTCGTGCTTTCCGGCCACACGCATCTCATCGACCGCTGCGAGGCCGACGGCGTCACCTACTGCTGCAGCGGCGCCGTCTGCGGCGGTTGGTGGAAGCCGCACAAGACCTACTGCGAGCCGACCTACGCGCTCATCGACCTCAACACCGATGGCTCGTTCGACTACCGCATCAAGCCGACGGGTTGGACGAATCCGTAATCGCGGCGCGCGCGAGTTCGGAGCACGTCACTTCGAGGCTTTCACTTTGGGGCACGTCACTTCGAAGTGATTCACCTCGAGGCGATTCACTTCGAGGCGCGCACAACTTCCACCGACAGCACGCCATCGATCGCCGAAAGGCGCGCGATGAGTTGGTCTGCGGCCGCTTCGCCGCCGAGTTCGACTTCGTAACTGCGCTCGATCGCCGCGCCCGCGCGAACGCTTTCGATGCCGAGCAGCGACTTCTCGGGGCATGCGGCATCGAGTGCTGCGAGAAGTGCCTCGCGGTTGGCGAAGTCGTGCGCGACGCGAATCCTCAATCGGAATGCGCCGCCTTGGAGCGCGTAGAACGCGGGCGTTCCCGAGCCGAAGAGTTTCGCCGCAGCCGCGATGAACGGCAGCGCCATCGCGGGAAGCATGATGTATCCCGCGCCGACGGCGAGTCCGATCGCCACGGCGCAGATCACGAACGCCGTGTCGCGCGTGTCCTCGACGACCGTGCGGAAGCGCACGATCGACAGTGCGCCGACGATGCTGAACGCGCGCGCGATGTTGTCGCCGATCACGATCGTCGTCACGCTGAGAAGAAGCGTGAGCAGGACGAGCGTCGAGACGAAACGCGCGTCCGCCGAGCGCCCGCGCGTCCATCGATAGACGAGCGAGACGATGAAACCGAAGAAAAGCGCGAGGAAGAGCCGCGTCAGCGCGACTGCGGCGGTGATGCTCGGGTCGCTGGCAGAAGGCTGGGAAAGCCACTCGGTCATGAGGCGTGCTCTTCGTTCGATGGCTTCGCGGTGCCCGAAGGTGCCGACGAGGGAGGTTCGGGTTGATCTTTGGCAGGACGCGTGCCTGCGTTCGTGCCTGCGTCCGTGTTCGGAGTTGAAGCCCGATACGCGGAAAGATACTTCGAGCGCTTCTCGAGGAACTGGCGCAGGCTGCCGCTCGCTTCAGGGGAGGTGTCGCGCTCAAAGGCCTCGGTCGTGAACGCCTTGCGCGTGTCCTTCGCGATCCGCGGTGCGATGGTCTCGCGCAGTCGTGCGACGAATGGCCCCATATTCTCCCACGACATCTCCTGTGCGAGCGTCCGTACGTACGTGAGGTAGCGCTCGCGCAGCGCAGGGACTTGCAGCAAGCGGCTGCGCAGCGGTTTCGTCGCGTCGGACATGCCGGTGAGCGGATCGAGCTCGGTCATCGCGCCGCCGCCACCGCCCATCCCACCCACGCCGCCACGCTCGCCAATTTGCCCCGCACGTTGCCCGCGCGGCGCCGCCGGTGGCTCGTTCCGCGGAGACGGCGCATCTTGTTGCATCGCCGCGCCGCGTACGGCACCACGTACGGCTCCATGCGCGCCGCGTGCGTTGGGTTCCATCTGTGCGTTGGGCGGGGGAGGTGCGCCCTCCGCGGAATCCGCTGGCCGCGGACGCATACCTCGGCCAGGACGACCTTCGCGCGGCGCGCCTTCGCCGCCCGGCGGGCCGAATCCATCAGGCGGACCAAAGCCGCCGGGCCGACCTCCGCCCGGCCCACCGTGCGACGCCTTGAACGCCTCGTTCATGTCGTGCGGAACGATGTGGAAGACGCCCTTCGGATCGCGATAGAGCGAGTAGTCGCTCGCGCGCGTCCAGTAGCCGTCCGAGTTCGCGCTCGCGACATCAAGCGCGAGGAACCACAGCGCGCCGTCGATGTCGAGCATCGGTTTCAGCGCCTCTTCCAGTTGATCGATCGGCGTCTCGCTCAAGGTCTTCGTGAGCAGGACGAGCGCCTTCCAATCCTCCTCGCGATCCTTCGTCTTGATCTCGTAGCGCTGGCGATACGCAGCAAGATCTTCGCCGCGATAGTCGAGCCCGCCGGTCGCGCGCGGCGACCCAAGCACCTGCCATCGCGCGCCGTCCGCCCCGAACTCCGGCCAATGCTCGCGCAGGAAGACCTTGTTGAACTGCTCGACGTTGACGAAGACGCCCCACGACTCGCCGTTCACAACGACTTCGACGAAGTTCGCCTTCGGCGCCGGAATGTGCGGCGCTGCGAGATGCGCATAGAGGACCGACGACATGAACGACGCGTCGCCGTTCGCATTGAGGAAGTTCAGCGTGTTCTGCCCGTACAGCCGCGCCTTTGGATCGGTGTGGTCGACCGCGATGCTGAACGAGCGCTTCGAACCGCGCGGCACCATCATGTAGCTCGACGCGCCGCGGAAATGTACGCCAACGCCCTCGATCACCTTGCCATCGACGGTCATGCGCGCGGGCACATCGGCATCGGTGTTGTGGAAGAGTTCAAGTTCCTCCTCCCAGTTCGGCACGTCGAAATCGATGAAGACCGTGCGCACGACGTCCGTCGCGAAAAGCGGTGCATCGGTGTAACTCACCACGTCCTTCGGCGCGACCTTCGGCCCCGGCACTTTCGGCGCGGCATTTCCGCCCGGTCCGCGCATGCCACCGCGGCCACGACCGCCTTGCGGCGACTTCTTGAGCTCGGCGCGCGCGGCGTCGCGTTCGGCTCCTTCGAGTCGACCGTTGTCGTCTTTGTCGAAGTCATTGAGAATCTCACGCGCCGGCCCGCCCGGCCCACCAAAGCCCGGCCCGCCCGGGCCAAACCCCGGCGGCCCATTTGGTGGCGGGCCATCAGGAAACTCGCCTTGGGGCGGCCGCGCCTGCGCAACCGCCTGTGATGCAATCACGAGCGAAAGCGAGGCCAACCGAAGCATCCGTGGCAGGAAAGTCGCTGTCAGCGTGTCGGTCGTGAGCGAAGTTGGCATGCGGTGTCCCATGGGTCGGCTCGTTGCGCACCCGAACGCACGCGGGGACAACGCATGTCGCAGAACTCGGGCGATCCCTGCGATTCGGGCGATTTCGCGATTCGGCCGATCCTCGCGATTCAGCCGATCTTCGCGATTCCGCCCATGTAGCCGCGCAAGGCCTCGGGAACCACGACGCTTCCGTCCGCCTGCTGGTGCATCTCGAGCAGCGGAATCAGGATGCGCGGGCTTGCAGCGACAGTGTTGTTGAGCGCGTAGGCGAAGCGCGTCTTCCCGTCCGCGTCCTTGTAGCGGAGGTTGAGGCGTCGGCACTGGAAGTCGTTGAGCCGGCTCGCCGAGTGCGTCTCGCCGAACTCGCCCGTCGGCGCGCCGTCCTTGCCGGCATCGCCGCGGCCCGGCATCCAGCTTTCGATGTCGATCATGTCCTCGTTCTTGACGCCGAGATCGCCCGAGCAGCATTGCAGCAGGCGATACGCGAGGCCGAGCGACTGGAGGATCATCTCGACCGACTCGATCATCTGCGTGTGCCACGCGCGGCTTTCGGCATCGTCGGCCTTGCACACGACGACCTGCTCGACCTTGTCGAACTGGTGGATCCGGTAGAGCCCGGCGGTGTCCTTGCCCGCCGCGCCCGCCTCGCGACGGAAGCAGGTCGACACCGTGCAGTACTTGAGCGGCAACTGCTCGTGCGAGAGAATCTCGTCCGCGTGCAGGCCCATCAGGCCGACTTCGCCGGTGCCCGTGAGGAAGAGGTCGTGGCCCGAGCCGCGCTTCGATTCCTCGATGTGGTAGGCCTGCTCGCGACCTGCGGGGAAGAAGCCCGTGCCCACCATGCACTCTTCCTTCACGATGACGGGAATCCCCATCGGGCTGAAGCCACGCTTGTCGGCCATGAAGTCGACCGCGTAGCGCAGCACGGCCTGATGCAGGCGCATGCCAAGGCCCGTGAGCACGTAGTGACGCGTGCCCGACATCTTCACGCCGCGCTCGAAGTCGACGAGGCCGTGCATCTTCACGAGCTCGAGGTGCGTGCGCGGCTTGAACCCGCGATTCTCCGCGAAGGTCTTCGCGAAGTCCCATCCTGCCGGCGCCCAGCGGCGGATCTCCTTGTTGTCCTCGCTGCCCTTGCCCTTCGGGACATCGGCCGCGGGAGGCTGCGGAACCTGCAGCCAGAGCGCCCTGAACTCGGGCTCGAGCGCCGCGAGGTGCCGCTCCTCCTCGGCGACCTGCGCCTTGAGTTCCGCCGGCCGCGCCTCGAGCGCCGCGAGCTCCGACTCGAGCCGGTCCTTCTCCTCGCCCGCCGCCGACTTCAGCCTTCCCTTCAACTGGCCGATCTTCGGGCCGATCTCCTTCGACACCTTGTTCTGCTCGCTGCGCGCGGTCTCGACGCGCGTCAGGATCGCGCGACGCCCCTCGTCGAGCGCGAGGAGTCGATCGATGTCGACATCCATGCACTTGTCGCGCGTGCCGTTGCGGTACTTGTCGGGGTTCTCGCGGAGATCCTTGAGGTCGATCATGGAACGCGGAAGATACCCAAAGTCCGCCGCCGCTTTCCGAGCCGGGAACCCGCGACCAGCGGGCGATGCCGCGACCAGCGGGCGATGCCGCGACCTGCGGGCGATGCCGCGGCCTGCGGCTGCGGGCGGCGCGCGCCCGCTCAGCGCCGGTAGCCGGGCGGCGCAGCCCAGCGCATCTTCGCGCGCAGCGCGTCCCAGTAGCGGTTCGACGGATTCGCGACGAACTTCGCACGGAGCGCGTGCCGCCCCACGGCGATCCGGTCGTCCCGCCGCAGCGAGAAGAAGCGCTGGCCGTCGAGCACGACGCAGGTTCCGTCGTTCACCCGGCGCAGGACGAACGAGATCGTCTCGTGCGCGCCGACGACGACCGGTCGGAACGCGAGGCTCTGCGCGCAGATCGGCGTGATGGTGATGCCCGCGACGTCCGGATGCACGATCGGGCCGCCCGCGCTCGCGCTGTAGGCGGTCGAGCCGGTCGGAGTCGCGACGATCACGCCGTCTCCGGTGATGTCGACGCCCTCATGGTCGTCGTCGACCGACATCGACAGCTCGATCATCCGGTGCGGCGCGCCCGCGGTGACCACCGCGTCGTTGATCGCGATGCCGCGGTCGACCTCGCCGGTCGCATGGCGCACCTCGACCGACAGCAGCATCCGCTCGCGCAGCGGGGGGCTTCCGCCGAAGACGAGCGCCGCATGCTTCTCGAGATCCGCGAGATCGAACTCGGCGAGGAAGCCGAGCCGCCCCGCGTTCACGCCCACGATCGGCGCGCCGCGCGACGCGAGGCGCCGCGTCTCCGCGATCAGCGTGCCGTCGCCGCCGACGACGACCGCGAGATCGAACGCCGGCTCGGGCGGAAGCGCCGCGTCGTCCGACGCGATCTCCGACACCGCGCCGAAGCGGGCGAGCAGGGGACGCACGGCGTCCGCGGTGCGCGCGGCCTCCGGCTTGGTCCGATTCGCGATGAGGAGGATGCTCGGCATGGCGACAGCCTATCCACGCGCGCGTCAGCTGACGAGGCCCTTCGTCAGCCTCATGAACGCGGTCTCGAGGCTGATCTGCTCGGGCTGGAGCCGCGCGAGCCGGTAGCCCTGCGCGAGGAGCCGCGCCGCGAGCTCGCTCGCCGCGATCTCGGCGTTCGGTTCGAGCATGACGTCCATGCGCTGGCCGCCCTCCTCGAGCGCGACCTCGACGCGCGCGACGCCGCGCACGCCGCGGAGGAGCTGCGCCGCCTCCTCGGTGCGCGCCTCGACCTGAATCTGCACGACCTTCCCGACCTTCGCGCGCTGCATCAGGTCGGCGACCGGGCCCGCGAAGACGAGCTTGCCCTGCTCGATCACGCCCACCGCGTTGCAGAGGTCGGCGAGCTCGTACAGGATGTGCGACGAGATCAGGATCGTCTTCCCGATCCGGCGCAGTTCCTTCAGGAGCTCGCGCATCTCGATGCGCGCGCGCGGATCGAGGCCCGAGCTCGGCTCGTCCATCAGCAGCACCTTCGGATCGTGGATCAGGACGCGCGCCACCGCGAGACGCTGCTGCATGCCGCGCGAGAGTCCGTTCACCTCGCTCTCGGTCTTGTGCGTCAGATCCGTGAGGGCCAGCACCTCCGAGATCGTCTTCTCGCGCCTGGCGACGGGAACCGCGTAGCACGCCGCGAAGAACTCGAGGTACTCCGTCACCGTCATGTCCTGGTACGCGCCCATGAAGTCGGGCACGTAGCCGATGAGCGGGCGGATGAGGTGGTTCTGGTAGCCGACCACCTTGCCGTCGATGCGCGCCTCGCCCCACGTCGGCTTGAGCAGCGTCGCGAGGATCTTGATCGTCGTCGTCTTCCCGGCCCCGTTGGGGCCGATGAAGCCGAAGCACGTTCCCTCCTCGATCACGAGGTTGAGGTTGTCGAGCGCGACGAACTCGCCGTACTTCTTCGTCAGGTTGACCGTCTCGATCATCGGCATGGCAGTGGCCCGGCGCGCGCGCCGGCTCCGTTTCCGTTCAGTCGGCGTTCAGCCGTTTCCCTCGGGCTGCGTGTCGTCGCCGTCGCCCGCATCCTGCGGCTCTCCGCCGATGGTGCGCGCGGGCGCCCTCGGAATCCGCTCGGGAATCACCGACTCGTACGAGCCCGGCAGCGGCTGGATCCAGCGCACGAGCACCCTGCCGACGGAAGGCACTTCCTCGCCGTCGATCCGAAGGGGGTAGGGGAGTTCCGCCTGCATCCATCCCATGATGATGAGGCACGGCTGCGTGAAGTAGTCGGAGAGGTCGAGGGCGCGATTGCCGAGCCGCGAGATGCGCAGCACGTTCGGGTCGGTCGGTGGATTCTGGAGATACGCCGGCGGTTCGAGCATCCCGAAGATCGACAGCATCTCGAGGTCGCGCCTGAGATCGATCGATTCGCGGTTGGTCACCATGTTGAAGCCGAACTGCGAGGACTCGCGGTAGATGGGCGCGTAGTAGCGATCCTCGATCTGGCGATCGAGGCCGAGGCGGTCCGACATCGCCGCCGGCGGGAAGAGCGTCCCGAGATCGATCTCCTGTCCGGGGTTCCAGGTCGGCACGGCGACCATTGCGCCGCGGTTGGGGAGTTGTCCCGGGAAGCGACGCTCTGGCGGCTTGCCCCGCTCGGCCGGCTTGAGCGAGGTGAGCGGATTCCGCGCCGGCCAGATGTGGATCGCGAGCACGTCCTCGAGCGGCGCCGGCAGCTTGTGCGTGAGCCGTCCGTTGAGCACGATCCTCGGCAGGCCCTTGGAACGGTCGACCGCACTGCTCACGGGCTCGACCGCGGAGGGAAGGCTGCCCCAGCCGTCCTCGAGCGCGCCGAGCCACTCCGCGCGGAAGTCGATCGACGTGGCGCGGGAGGGCGCGTCGACCGCATTCGGCGCGTCGAGCCCCACGACGTAGCGCTCGCGGTTCGGGAAGCCCTCGCTCACCGCATCGACCGAACGCCACGAGGTGAGCAGGTTGCGCCGCGGTGTCCGGCCGTCGGTCGCCGGATCGAGCTCGACGCGCGTGGTGCCGTAGTTCGGCGCGAAGAGCGAGAACCAGCTGGTCGCGCGCCGCCACTGCGCCGCGGTCGGATCCGCCTCGCCGGGCGCGCGCTCCACCATGTCGAGCACCGTCATGTGCTGGACGACCGCCTGCGCGCCGCTTCGCGCCCGGCCGATCGCCCAGATGCCGATCGAGAACACCGCGGCCACGCAGACGTAGGCGACCCACGCCCACTTCTCGCGCTTGAACATCTTGAGGAGCGCGAATCCGAAGGGCCCCGCGATCAGCCAGTACAGGCCGAACACCGCGGTCGCGGCGAGCACGCCCACCGTCGCCTGCCCGGCCATGCCGATCTGCTCCGCGATCGTCTCGCCCGAACCGATGCGCGGCGTGTATCCGCCGCCCGCGAGTCGCTTCGAGTCCTCGAGCGCGGTGTACTCGGCGCCGCTCGGCGTGTCGGCGCGTCGGCCGAGCAGGCGGTTCCAGAAGACGTCGCCTTCGGGAATCGCGGGCGACTGGAGGCCCCGCGCCGCGAGATCCTCGACGTCGAGGCCGAGCAGCGTGATGTGTCCGAATCCGTACTCGCGCCGGATGCCGATGACCGCGCCATCGACGTCCTCCGACGTGAACTTCGCGGGCATGATCGGCGCGCCGCTCGCATCGCGCCGCGCGGGGACGGCGAGGAACGGGCGCCATCCCGGGTCGAGCGACTTCGGGTCGAAGATCGCGAGGCGCGTCCGTGCGGTCGCCTGCCGGAGCGCGTCCTGCACCGACAGCATCGGCAGGATCGACGAGACCAGCACATCGTCGACGCGCGTCGGCGCGGTGGAGGGAAGGATGCCGCTCAGGGCGTGTCGGCCCGGCGTCCCGATCGACCACGGATCGCCCGCCGCCGGCAGCGCGATGATGAAGTTCCCGCCGCGCTCGACCCACTCGAGGATCGCCTGCGCGCCGTCCTCGGCGAGGCGCGTCGGAGGCACGGTGGATCCGCCCCACACGAGCACGTCGAACTGCGCGAGTCCCTCCCAGCGGTCGGGAAACGCGCTCTCGTCGCGCAACTTGCCGACGACCGTCGCGGTGTTCATCGACGGGATCACGCCGTTGGCGCGCGTCTGCTCGAAGATGTCGAGCCCGTAGCTCCGCGGACCGACGACGGCGAACGCATCGACGTCGAGCGAGAGGAACTGCGGCTCCGTCTCGGCGACGGGCGCGCGGGGCGCGATCTTCGCCGTGCCGAGGTCGCGCGCGCGCTCGCCGTCCTCGAGCGCGAAGAGACGCAGGTCGTACACCTCGTCGCGCAGCATGCCCTCGGCGAGCGGCGGGAGCACGCCGTAGATCCAGCGCCGCGTGGCCTGTCCCGGGTTGAGGACGAACTTCCGCGAGTACTCGGCGATGTCGCGGTCGGCGTTGGGAAGCTCCCACACCGCCTCGAGTTCGACCGGTCCGTCGAGGGCGCTGCGGAACTCGACGAGCACCGCCGTCGTGCCGCCTCCGCGCAGGACGTCTCCGGTGCCGAAGTGGATGACCTTGACGTCGATGTCGGCGCCGCGCGCACCGGTCGCGATCAGCCCGAACAGGGCGAACACGAGACCGACGAGCGATCGTCGGAGCGTGGAGCCGTTGCGCCGGGGACAGTTCGCGGACATGGGCCGGAAGTGTAACGGCGGGGCTCCCGGCTGAAGCAACTCGGAAGCGGTGCTCGTGCCGCGGGCGGCTCGCCGCGCGCTCTGTCGGCCACGGTGCGACTTTCCCGGAGGCAGGCGCGGGACGACGCCTCGAGGCGGTCGCGGTCGATTCGGCGGGCTCGAACGCCTTGCAAGGCTTCGAAGGGGCCTCGAGAGGCTTCGAAGGGGCTTCGGAAGGCCCTCGAGAGGGCGACGTTTGGCGCTCGGCGGCGAAGCCCCCTGAACTCGCGGCCGAATCCTGCCGATCTCCCCGACATGGTGCCCGCCGGGATCATCTCCGCGCTCGTCGTCGCGACCCTCGTCGGTCTCGCGGTGCTCGCGGCCATGGCCTCCCGGATCGATCACGCCGAGCGCCTCTCGCGCCTCGTCCGCGACACGCGGCGGCTGCGCCGCATGCGGGCGCTCGAAAGCACGCCGCCTCCTTCGGCACGGCGACGTCACTGATGCGTTCGCGATTCGGGCGACCCGCGCTCAACGCGCGAGGCGCGCGAACTCCCCGAGCATCGCCGCGTGGCTGCGGATCGCGTTCTGATAGCAGATCAGCTCGAACTTCTCGTTCGGCGAGTGCACGCAGTCGTCGTCGAGTCCGAATCCGACGAGCAGGGAGTCCATGCCGAGGATGCGCTGGATCGCGCCGACGGCCGGGATGCTCCCGCCCGTGCCGATGAGGAGCGGAGCCTTGCCGAACACGGCCTTGAGTCCGGCGTCCGCGGCGGCGAGGTAGCGCGAGCTCTCGCTCACCTCGATCGCGGCGTTCGCGCCATGGCTCTCGAACTCCGCCCGGCAGCCGGCCGGGAGACGCACGCGCACGAACTCCTCGAACGCCGCGGCGATCTTCGCCGGATCCTGTCGCGAGACGAGGCGGAAGCTCACCTTCGCCGTCGCATGCGCCGCGATGACGGTCTTCGCGCCCTTGCCGGTGTATCCGCCGAAGATCCCGTTGACGTCGCAGGTCGGACGCGACCACGTGCGCTCGAGCGTCGAGCGGCCCGCCTCGCCGAAACCGGACGGAAGTCCGATGTCGCCGAGGAACTCGTCGTCGCTGAAGCCGAGCGACTTCCACTGGTCCCGCGTGGAGGCCGGCAGTTCACCGACGCCGTCGTAGAAGCCCGGGATCGCGACGCGCCGATCGGCGTCGTGCAGTTCCGACAGGATGCGCGCGAGCACGTTGATGGGGTTCGGCACCGCGCCGCCGTACATCCCGCTGTGCAGGTCGCGCGACGGCCCGTGCACCGTCACCTCCATGTAGACGAGTCCGCGCAGCCGCGTCGTGATCGCCGGCGTCGCGACATCCCACATGCCCGTGTCGGAGACCACGCAGACATCGGCCGCGAGGCGCGCCTTCGACTCGTGCATGAAGGGTTCGAGGCTGCGGCTTCCCGACTCCTCCTCGCCCTCGATCATCAGCGTGACGGGGCAGGGAGGTCCGCCCGCGAGGCTCTTCCACGCCCGAAGCGCCTCGACGATCCCCATCACCTGGCCCTTGTCGTCGACCGCTCCGCGTGCGACGACGCGCTTCCCGCGAGGTCCCGCGACGATCGCAGGTTCGAACGGCGGACTGGTCCACAGTTCGAGCGGATCGGCCGGCTGCACGTCGTAGTGGCCGTAGTAGAGGATGCGCGGCCGCTTCGCGGCGTCCGGGCCGACGCCAGGATGGTGCGCGACCACCATCGGATGTCCGATCGTCCTCGCCGCCTCCGCCTCGAAGCCGAGTCCGCGCAGTTCGCCGACGAGCCATTCCGCGCAACGGCGCGTCTCGCCGTCGAACGCGGGGTCGGTGCTCACGCTCGGAATGCGGAGGAAGTCGACGAGTCGCGCGGTCGACGCGTCGAACGCGCGATCGACCTCGGCGACGAGCTGCGCCGCGGAAGGAAGCGCGCCGTTCGAGGCATGCGGCTGGGACGATCCGGAAGCAGGCGACGGGGAGGAGGACGGAAGCGACATGGGGCGCCGAGTGTACGACGGCACGGCGTCGATGGCGGTGCGCAAGCAGGCGGGGGTGCGTGAACCCGTCCGTCACCGATCCGCTTCCGACGCCTTCCGTTTCGCTCAGCGCACGACAAAGGCCGCGAACCCGAGCGCGATCACGCTCGTCGCCACGATGCACACGCCGGCGAGGAAGACGAGCCACCGGCAGAGGAGCCGCCAGTCGCGGTCCTCGGGCTCGAGCGGGAGCGCCCGCCGCTGGCGGCCGCGGGTGAGATCCGCCTCGTCGAGTCCCTCCATCTCCGCGTAGCTCTTCGGCGGACGCACCGTGAAATCGCAGGTGCATCGCGGGCAGTGGGTCTGGCCCGGCCGATCGACGAATCGCCCGGCGTAGCCGCAGGACAGGCATTGCCGCCTGTGGATCCTTGCGGGGTCGCGGGTGCGGATCAGCATGCTGCGAAGATAGCACCGACCTCTGGGAGGCCAAGCGCGAAGGCGCAAATCGGCAGCCTTCTTCGCGCCGCCTCGCGTCCGCGCTCGCGACGGCCCGTGCGCGGAAGCCGTGCGATCCGCAAAAGCCGCTACCGTTCGGGGTTGGGGCCCCCACGGCGCTGGAACCTCGG
>JBIIYI010000332.1:0-3906 GCA_044346895.1 Phycisphaerales bacterium | reverse complement strand
CGATGGCGTGACGACCGGAGCCTACGGCATCTGCGTGAAGGACGGGTTCGCCTACTTCACGAGCGGCGCCACGGGCAATCCGCGCAAGGTCTTCAAGGTGGCGCTCGACGGAAGCGGCGCCCCGCCGGTGGTCTTCTCCGACTTCGAGTTCGAGGGCGAGCCGCGCGGCATCATCCCATTCGGCACGGGGTTCCTCGTCGGGAACTCGACGACCGACGACATCGAGTTCGTGAGTGCGACGGGCGTCGTCTCGCCGGTCCCGTTCGCCGACTCGGACGGCGTGATCAGCTTCGACTTTCCCCAGCAGATCCAGCCGCTCGACGATGGCGGCATCATGCTGACCGGGTTCAGCGATCCGTTCGGGATCTTCTTCTTCGACGCCGCCGGACAGGGTTCCGGCGGATTCACGGCGCCGCAGGTCTTCCTCTCGCCGCGCGGCGTCTACCGCCTCGACAACGGCAACTACCTCTACACGGGCGGCACCCGCGTCGATGCGATCGATGCGAAGACCTTCACGAACGCGAACGTCGTGAACCAGCTCGGCGCGAGCTTCCGCTTCATCACGCGCTTCACGCCGTCCGCGCCCTGCCCGGCCGACATCGACGGCAGCGGCACCGTCGATGCCTCCGATCTCGCGGCGGTGCTCGGCGACTGGGGACTCTCGAAGAGCCCGGCGAACGTCGACGGCATCGGCACGGTCGATGCAGCGGATCTCGCGGCGCTGCTCGGCGCGTGGGGCGACTGCTGAGCCGAGCGTCGGCGCGACGGAGAATCGAAGCGATGGATAGACGCGACGTCGTGACGTCGTGGCGTTGTGGCGTCGTGGCGTCGTGGCGTCGTGGCGTCGTCCTCTGCGCCTGGCGCGAGTGAGGTGATTCAAGACGCGGGGAAAAACGCGGGGCAAAAACACCGCGGGCCAGCCCTTCGGCTGGCCCGCGGTTGCGTGTTCGTCGGGAGACGTCTTTCCACCCGCCGCCCGCGACAATCCCGCTCGCTGGTACCGGAGGACCGGTTCAGCGGCGACGACGTCCGACGAGACCCGCGATTCCGAGGAGCGCGATCGCGCCCGGTGCCGGCACTGCGCCGGAGTAGACCATGACGTTGTCGATGCGGTTCGAACCGGTTGCAGCGCCCGCGACGGTGGAGCGGAAGCGGACGAGCACTTCAGCCGTGTTCTCGATGCCCGCGATTGCAAGCGTGTTCGTGTAGAGCGCGTTGTAGGTGGTCGACGACCACGTGCCGGGCGCACCGCCGCCACCGGACTGAAGCACCGTGTACGACGCGAGCGCGACGTTCCAGTTGGTGCCGCCGTCGGTGCTGAAGATGACCTCGAACGCGGCCGGGCCGGTCGAGCTGCGCGCCTGATCCCAGGTGACCGTGATGGCGTCGTTGAAACCGAGCGTCGAGAACTTCGCCTGGTAGTAGTCGCCGATCGACCAGTTGTTGCTCGAGAACGCGAACTGCGAACCGTTGCCTGCGGGCGAGGTGTAGGTCGCGGCGGCGTTCGCGTGGACGCTGTCGAGGCTCGAGCCCGCGGTGAGCGCACCCTGATCGCCGGCGCCGACGCCGTAGGTGACGCCGGTCGGGACGTTGCCCGTGCCGGTCGGGAACGCGGTGGTGATCGTCCAACCGCAGACGAGGTCGGCGGAGGCGGACGTGGCGACAGCAAGGACAGCAGCCGAGACGAGACCAGACTTCATGTGGGACTCCGGGAGGGACTGTTGCGGCGCGAACCGTCGGCGAATGCGAACGAATCGAGCCTGCAGGACGAGGGACGGGGGAACGGGGACCGTGACAAGACGCACGCTTGACGCGCCGGAGCCGCGACGTCATGTGGACCCTGGCGACTCTGGACGTCGCCAGGCATGGCATAGCGCGGACAGCGCCCCGTGACCCTCCCGAGTGGACGTCGAGAAGGTAACGCAGGAAATGCCCGCGAGCGGCATCAACCCTGTGAAATGGCGAAATTCGCCCCGGAAGCCGGAGATTCCCGGACCTGACACCGCCCCCGGCGGCGTCAGACGATCGTGAGGAGCGTCTGAAGCGTCTCGTCGATCGTCGCGATGTAGCGGGCGGCCGCCTGGAACTGCCGCTGGTACGACAGCATGTTGATCGACTCCTCGTCGATCGAGACGCCGCTCGTCGCCTGCGACTGCGCGTCGAGGCTCTCGCGGACGAGGCGCGCGCTCTCGGCCTTCGTGTTGGCCGCCTGCGTGCGCACGGCGAGATCGGTCGTGCGCGACTGCCAGAATCCACGCAGGCTGCGACCGCCGAGCGCGTCGATCGAGAGCGCCTCGAGTCCGGCGATGTCGAGCGCGATCGCGTTCGAACCGGACACGTGGTTGCGGCCGGTCGCGAGCAGCCGCGGATCCTCCGCGATCTGCGCGTTGACGACGAGGTTGCTCGCGTCGCTCCCGCCGAAGAGCGCGTTCACGCCGAGCGCCGCGAGGACGCCGGACGAATCGTTCGAGAACGAGAGTTCGTAGCCCCCCGTCGCGTCGAGACGCAGCGCGCCGTCGGGCGTGACCGACGCGCCGCCGGTGCCCGCGGGCATCGCCGCCGAGATCTGCGCCGCGAGCTGGTTCATCGACGTCGTCTGCGGATCGACCGCGATCACCACCGTCGTGCGGAGGCCGGTCGCCTGATTCGTGACGTGCAGTTCGAACGATCCGTTGCGGATGTCGAACGGGACGTCCGCCGCGTCGGACGCGAGGTTCGCGCTCGCGTCGAGCACGCGGTTGAGGCCGGTGAGCGTCGAGAATCCGCGCGTTCCCTGACCCTGCGAGTGGATGCGGTTCACCTGGAACGCGAGCTCGCGCGCGAGCGTGTCGAGATCCTCGATCGCGGGGTCGACCGTCTCTGCGCGCTGGCGGAAGAGGGCCCCCACCTGACCGGCCTCGGGCTCGAGCGTCGTGCCGTCGGCCTTGACGCGCAGCGACACCGCCGTGCCGTCGGACGACGCCTCAGTGCGCAGCGTGATGCCGCGCGATTCGCCGGCGAGGACCACCGGAATCGAGCCGACGAGGATGTCGAGCGCGCCGTTGGGCTGCTCGACCGTCGACACCGGGATGAACTGCGCGATCTCGTTGACGAGCTCGTCGCGACGGTCGCGGAGCGCGTTCGCGTCGCTGCCGCCCCCCTGCTCGGCGTCGACGATCTGGCGGTTGACCTCCGCGACCTGATCGAGCAGCCCGTCGACCGTGCGGACGGTCGCCCCGAGCGCGCGGTCGATCTCGAGACGCACGTTCGCATGCTCGTTGCGGAGTTCGCGCATCGCGTTCGCGAGACCGCTCGCCTGCTGGATCACGACCGTGCGGACCGCCTCGTCGTTGGGGCTGTTCGCGAGTTCGCTGAAGCTGTTGAAGAACGCGCTCAGTCGGCTCGAGAGATCCTGATCGCTGAGTTCGTTGCGGATCGACTCGATCGCGTTGAGGAATCGCTGGTCGATCTCGGAGGCGTTCTGGTCGCTGATCGCCGCGCGCGTGCGGCCCTGGAGCGCGGTGTCGACCGTGCGGACGATGCGCTGCATCTGGACGCCCGTGCCCACGAAGCCGGCGCGACCGATGTACTCGGGGCGCGAGGGCGAGAGCCGCGCGACCTGCCGGTGGTAGCCCGGGGTCGACGCGTTCGCCATGTTGTTGCCCGCGACCTGGATCGCGGTCTGGCTCGCGAGGATCGCGCTCTGACCGATCTGAAGGGCACCGTTGATCGACATGGGCTGCTCGCTTTCAGCTGCGGATGTCGAGGCTCGACATCACGTTGGCACCGACGGCGATGCGGCCGCCGCGGGAATAGACGTTGGCGTGGGCCAGCGCGGAGTGGACGGTCTGGAGGATTCCGGCCATGTGGGCGGAGAGCCGCTCGGCGGCCTGCCGGAGGACGGACGACTCGCGCCGCGCGGCCTCG
>JBIIYI010000331.1:0-3909 GCA_044346895.1 Phycisphaerales bacterium | reverse complement strand
CGCGATCGAGTCGGCGACGATCTCCTCGCGCGGACGCGCCGCGCGCTCGCTCGCCTCCCACGCGACCGCCTCGCGCAGATCGAACTCGTCGAGCTCGGGAAGCCGCGCCACATGCGTGCGGACGAAGGGGCTCGGGAGTCCGACCGCCACCTCGCGACCGATGAAGTTCGCGGCACGCAGCGCCTGCGCAGCCGAGGCCGCGCGCTCCTCGAGCGATGCTCCGGGAGCGATGCGCGCGATCATGTCGCTGCGGGGGACGTCGGCGCCGAGGCGGACCTGCGTCGCGCGCGGAGCGTCTCCGCCGAGATCGAGTCCGATCGGTCCGATGCCGTGATGCCAGGGCATGCGCCAGCGCGCCATCGAGGTCCTCCGTGCCGGTACGGCACCTCGGATTCGTCGGCGTTTCGGTCGCGTCGCTTTGGTTCGGTTCCGCGGACCGCCGGATTTCACCCCAGAGGTCCGTCTTCGCGCGCACACGCGCCGTCACCGCGGCCGCGGCCGGCGCAGTTACTGCGCGTCCGCGAGCCGCGTCACCCGCACCTTGCCGGTCACGGGCGCGAGCTCGAGCCGGTACGCGGCGTCCGGCGAGCGGAGGATGAGCGAGCCGCCCGTCCCGGGAAGTCCGCCGTTCGTCACGGTGCCGCCGAGTTCGTCGAAGGTGATCTGCCGACGTCCGCCGTCGATCGAGATGCCCTCGATCCGCACGCTCGCGAAGCGGTCGTCCTCGGCGAAGCTGACCGCGTACGCGCCGCCGCGCGCGCCGCCCTTGAGCGGATCGGCGACGTAGTCGGCGGTCGCGGGATCGAAGGCCTCGCCCAGCTGATCCTCGTCCAGCTTGACGAGGCACCATCCGCCGCCGTCGTCGTAGAAGTGGACCCGGCGGAAGCTCTGGTTCGCGAGCGCGTCGCTCTGCGCGAACGAGATGTCCGAGATGAGCGCGCGCACCGCCGCCTGCGTGTCGAAGTCGCCGCGACCGGACATCGATGGAATGAGCACCGCCGCCGCGAGCCCGAGGATCGCGACGACGATCAGCACTTCGATCAGCGTGTAGGCACGGTGGAGCGCGCGGCGCACGGAGGCCTCCTCAGTTCCCCTTCATCGCCTCGCGCAGGCGCGCGTAGTCGATCTCGAGCCGAATCTTGTCGAGCGGCATGTCCTGGAAGTTGCCGATGTTCGTGCGCACGCGGCCGCTCGTGAGCAGGCTCTTGAGCTCGGCCACCTCGGTCCGCAGCGCGCGGATCTCGTTCACGAGATCGAGACGCTGCTTGCCCGCGTCGAGGGCGTTCTCGACGGAGGAGCCGGAGCCGCCGGCGTTCTGCTGGATCGAGAGCGCGCTCGGCGCCGGCGGACCGGCCTCGGCGCGATCGACGCCGAACGCGATCGCGATCGAAGCGAGGAGCGCACCGCATGCCGTGGCGGCCATCATGGGGGCGATGCGATGTCGGATTCCGGTCGGATGCTGCATGGCGTTGCCCTCGGTTCAAGTTGCTTCCCGCGCGCTCACCAGGTCGGTGCTTCCGCGACGATCGTCTCGTCCGGCCCGACGTACGCGACGGTCAGGAGCGTTCCATCCCAGTTCCACGTGTATCCCATCGGAAGCCGCGGCTCGGCCGCAAGCAGCGGCTGCTGGCCGTCGTCGGGAGCGATCATCGCGGCGAAGAGGAGATCGGTGCCGTCCGCACCCGAGGCATCGGGAACGACTCCTCCGTGGCGGAGCTTGTACATCTCGATCTGCCCGCGCACCGCCGCGAGCTGCGATCGCGCGGCGCTCGTGGTCGCGTCGGACATGAAGCCGGTCATGTTCGGCACGATGAGCGCGGCGAGGATGCCCAGGATGAGCACCACCGTCAGGATCTCGATCAGGGTGAAGCCCCGATGGACGAATCGACGCGGACGACTGATGGACGGATGCATGCGACGGCGATCTCCGGGTTTGACGATCGATGCGTGTCTCTGCCTGCATGCGACGCGCCGAGCGTGCGCTGCAGGCCCGTGATTCGGCCCGTGAAGCGGCCCGTGCGGGTTTCCCCGCACGGGCCGTGATGACGCGATCAGGAGATCACCAGCCCTCGATCTCGCCGGCGGTGAGGCCTTCCGGCAGCGTGGCGCCGGTGAACGAGACGTAGATCGTCTCGACGTTGGCCGAGGCGGCGTTGTCGCCCCAGACGAACTCGTAGCCGGTCGGGAGCGTCGGCTCCTTCTGGAGGTACGGATCCTCGCCGTTCGGCGGCGTGAGGAGATCGGTGAAGTCGGCCGGCAGGTTGCCGTTGTTCCGCACGCGGAAGAGCTCGATCTGGCTGCGGACCGTCTGCAGCTGGCTCTTCACGCTGCTCTCGGCGGCCTCCTGCGAGGCGTTCGTGAACTGCGGGATCACGATCGCGGCGAGGATGCCGAGGATGACGACGACGATGAGGATTTCGATGAGCGTGAAGCCGCGGCGGACATTGCGCTTGACCATGGTGTTCTCCCAAATCCCTCGGAGTTTCGAACACAACGGGTCGACCGATCCGAGGAATCGTCGGTCACCGCACTTCGTTGGGGGTCACTTCGCCCCGGAAATGCCGCGGCGGACTCTCGTCCGCAGCGGCCGTTGCTCGTAATCCCTCCCTGAGGCCGGCGTCCCTCCCTCAAAGCACGCGGCCAAGGATCCGAACACTGTGGACATCGACGCGCACGGCACGCCACATCACCCCGACGCGCGAAACGACGCCGCTTCCGGCGGTGGCCGCGCCTCACGAGCCGCGCGGGTGGAATAGATGGAACCGGGGGCCGCTGCGGACGGTTCAGACGACGCCATCGCCGTCGAATCGCACCGCGATGCGGAAGCGGCCTTCGCCGAATCCCTCGCAGCGCGCGACGACGCCGCGCGCGGGGCGACCGTCGGGATGGCTGAAGCCGACGCTCACCTTCGTGCCGGGAGCGATGGGGGTCGACGAATCGCCGCCGAGCCACCAGGGCGCGCCGTCGAGTCGCCGCAGTTCGACGACGGTGCCGAGTTCGGCCCCGAGCGTGAGGATCGTCGCGCTGCCGACGACCGGCCAGCGCGGCTGCTCGCGACGATCGCAGCGGAAGCGCTGCCGAAGTCGCTCGCGACCTGGCCACGCGGCATCGCGGAAAAGGCGGCCGAAGCCGCTGGAATCGAGGATCGGCGGATTGTCAACCTGCATGGGACTGCACTGGGTTTCGACCGATGCCGCGCACGGTCTTGAGGAATCGGCACGCGCGGCGGAAACTGCCCGGAAGGCGTAGGAAGCGCGTATAAGACGCGCATGAACTGCAGTCCTCCACGGGCGCTCTACGTTCCGGCAGGCACGGCCGCCGCCGTCGTCACGTCGCCCGTGCGACAGGAGGATCCACTGCTCGAGTCGAGACGCTGGACGCATCTGTCGGCCCTCGCGCCGGCGCAACGCATCGAGGCGCTGCGCGCGCTCGTCGCGGAAGGCGTCTATGCGAGGGTCGAGCGGCGGATCCTCGTCGTGCGCATCGTGCGGGATGGGACGCGCGCCCTCGCATGCATCGTCGAGCTCGAGCCGCGTGCGTCGGAGGCGCCCTTGGACGCCTCGAGCGCGGAGGGCCTCGCCGTCGAGGCCCGCCTCGCGATCGAGTCCGACGACCTCGCGCAGGCGCTCATCGCGGCGACGCGCACCCGGCCGATCTTTCACGGCACCACCGCCGACGGCACGACGCTCTCGGGGTTCGACCCGGAGGACCAGGACGCGATCCTCGACGCCCTCGACGCGGCCGCTCCGGCCGAGGTTCCTGCGTTCGGACCGCCCTTCGGCACCGCAAGTCGCGGGTCCGGATCCGCGCGGCTGCTTGCGGTCTTCGCGGGGGGCCAGGATGCCGAGACCTTCGCAATTCCGGCGGGACTCGTCGTGACGGGCTGAGGCCGCGGAGCGCCCGACGGAC
>JBIIYI010000330.1:0-3911 GCA_044346895.1 Phycisphaerales bacterium | reverse complement strand
CACGTGATCGCGGCGGTCCAGAGTCCGTTCGCGAAGTGGAAGACGAGGGCCGACACGCAGACCGCGTAGAAGAGCGCGTTGAAGTACGGGAAGATGCCGCCCTGCATGTGGATCGCGGTCGAGCTCGACGCGGCGTCGGCGTCGAACGATGGCATCAGGCCGCCGTAGGTCCAGCCCCAGCGCAGGCTCGAGATGTGCATGAAGATGAAGAGGACGCCGATGTAGCCGGTCACGCGCTGCGCCGCGTAGCGCCAGTTGCCCTGGTAGGCGTAGCGGTCGGTGTTGGTCTTGCCCGAGCGCGCGAAGTAGACGCCGAGGATCGCGTGGTACGCGATCGGGAGCCACAGCACGAAGATCTCGACGAAGATCAGCGCCGGCAGGTTGTGGATGAAGTCGACCTCGTGCTGGAAGGTGGCGACGCCCGCGCCGCCCGCGCCGAGGTCGGCGTACTTCTTCGCGTTGAGCACGTCGCCCCACACGATCGACGAGTTGGTCGTGAGGTGCGGGATGAGGAAGAGCCCGATCGGGAAGATGCCGCTGAGCGAGTGCAGTCGCCGCAGCAGGTGATAGTGCTTCTCGAGGAAGGGCTGGGCCGCGCGCGTGTGGTCGGTGGTGGTGGCGGACACGGTCGGGAATCTCCGGCGACCCGTCGGCTGGTTCGGATCGAACGCAGCCTCGCTTCGGGAACGCTTCGGGGGTGCTTCGGTAGTGCTTCGGTAGGTACTTCGGGTCGTTTCGCAGGCGCTCGTGGGGCGGGCGGATGGCCGTCCCGCTCGAGAGACGCGCAGTATAGGAAGTCCTCATCACCCGACGGGCGCGACGGCGTGGCGCGACCGCAGGGACGAGGTTGTGGAGCGAGCGCCGCAAGACCGCTGCAAGTGCGCCGAGAGACCGCCGCAAGACCGCGGCAAGAGCGGTGCAAGACCGCCGTAAGACCGCCGTAAGAGCGCTGCAAGAGCGGTGCGACGGTGCCTTGAGATCGCCGTGCGCCGGCACGAAGGCGTCGCCCCGCGCTGCGACGCGGTTGCGGAACGGTGTCGGGGGATCGCGCGATCGGGCTTGTCGCGGCTCAGTCGGGGATGATGAGTCCCGACTTGGTGGTGGAGCCGGCGGCTGTGCCCGGCGCGCCGGTCGCTCCCGGCATGCCCGGGGCGCCCATGCCGATCGACCCGGCGACTGCGGGGCCTCCGCCAGCGGCCATCTCGCGCTGCATCTGCGCGGCGACGAGCTTCGCGATCTGCACGAAGCGTGCGCGGAGCTGGGCGAGGATCTCGCCAAGTTCCTTCGATTCCTCGTCGGTCAGGTTGCCCTTCGTCTTCTCCTCGATCACGCCGAGGAGATCGATCGCGAACTGCGCGCCGACCACGTCGATCACCACGCGGCCCGACTGCGGGTCGGCGTAGGCGCCGAGGCCCATCATGGCCTGGCTGGCGAGCGTGGCGACGAGCGCCCGGAAGTCGGCGGGCGGCAGTTCGCCCATGCCCTCGGCTCCGGCCTCGACCGCACGCGCGGCCTCCTTCTCGGCGAGGCGCTCCTTCTCCGCCTGCGCCTGCGCCTTCCAGTCCGAATCGATGTGCAGCCTCGGGGTTTCGTCGCTCATGGCGCGAGAATAGCGGCGGCGCGACACGTCCGCACGGGCATTGGTTACGATTCCACGATGCCCCGCATGGCTCCGCTCGCCGCTGCGCCGCTCGCCGCGATCCTCGCGGCATGCGCTTCGTCCTCGCGGCCCGATGCCCGCGGGATCACGCTCGCCGACTTCGCGCAGCCGCCCGCGGAACTCCGGCCGGACGTCGTCTCGGTCTCGCCTGAAGTGGTCGAGCCGCCCGAGATCGTGGTCGAGGAGATCGACGAGATGGTCGGGACCGTCGGCGGAGCGCGCGAGTACACCGGTCGCCGCGAGGAGGTCGTCTCGCGCAACGCCGACGGCACCACGACCATCGACCAGGCCGGACGGTCCTTCGCGGCGCAGATCGAGCCGGGCCAGTCGTGGCCCGTCGAGGGACTCGTCGGACAGGTGAACGGCCGCCCCATCTTCGCGCAGGCGTTCCTCGAGCCGATCGAGGACCGCCTGATCGCCGCGTCGTCGCTGCGCGATCGCGTCGAGGGACGCCGCGTGTTCATCGACCTCGTCCGGCTCTCGTTCAAGGACACCGTCGACAGCGAGCTCATCGTCGCGGAGGCCGAGTCGAAGCTGACGCCCGAGCAGCAGCAGGGCCTCTTCGCCTGGCTGCGCAGCTTCCAGGAGGAGACGATCGCCGAGCGTGGCGGCAGCCGCGCGGCCGCCGAGGCGAGTCTCGAGGCCGAGGAATCGCAGTCGCTCGAGGAGTTCATCCAGCAGAAGCGCGACGTCGCGCTCGCGCGCCGGCTCATGAACGAGCGCATCGAGCCGCGCACGATCGTCTCGTGGCGTGACATCGAGCAGGAGTACGAGCGTCGGCGCGCGGAGTTCAATCCGCCGCCGGTGCTGAAGCTCGGCCGCATCCGGCTCGATCCGCGCACCGATGGCGAGAAGATCGCGAAGGTGCGCTCCATGGCCGAAGGTGGGAAGCCGTTCTCCGCGATCGCGGCCGAACTGGGCCTCGCGAACGGCGGGCTCTGGCAGACCTTCGACTATCCGGCGGACGGCATCGCGGGCATGCCTTTCACCGACGCGATGAAGGAGCGCCTGACCGGGCTTGCGGTGGACGTCCCGAGCGCGCCGCTCGAGCAGCGCGAACTGGTCGTCTGGCTCGGCATCATCGCCCTCGATCGGCCGCCGAGCCGCTCGCTCTACGATCGCGACGTGCAGCTCCAGCTGCGCGCGGAACTCGAGGGTCGCCGCCGCGCGATCGAGCGCGAGCGCTACCTCGACACCCTGCGCAGCCGCTGGGTGACCGACGACATCGGCGAGATGGAGCGCCGGCTGGTCGAGATCGCGCTCGAGCGCTACTGGCGCTGACGCGGAGGTCCGCGGCCATGCCGCACCGGGCGGGCGCCGCCCGTGATCCGCACTTCGAACAATCCCACCACGTGGCGCACCGCCGATGCGCCGACGCCTTCGCCCCTGACTCCCACGAGATCGACGCGCACGCGCTCCGCTCCGCTTGCGGCGGTCAGCGGGCAGGAGGGATCGGCAGCGTCGCGGAGCAGCCGCCAGAGCACCTCGCGCTTGCGCCGATCGACGCGATCGAGCGCGTCCCACGGGCCGCGTGCGCGCTTCACCTCGACGAGGACCAGCGTCTCGCCGTCGGGCGCGAGCATGGCGAGGTCGGCCTCGTCGCGCGGATCGCGCGGACTGCGCCAGTTGCGCGCGATCCTCCGGTAGCCAAGCGCCCGCAGGAATCGTTCGGCCGCCCGTTCGCCCGCGTCGCGCGGAGCGTGCCGCAGGCCGAGGCGGCGGGCGATCCCATCGACGGCGCCCCCGACGACGCGCGCGATGTAGAGAAGCGCGAGCAGGGGGCCGTCGCGCGCGGCGTGGTCGCGGATGATGCGGAGATGCGCACGCGCCGGGGCATCGGATGCCGCCCGCGCGTTGGGTCGGATGCGCGGCTGCGGCGTCGGCTCGACGCGCGGCTGCGCGGTGGCCCGGACGCGCGGCTGCGGCGTGGTTTGGACGCTGGGCTGCGCGATGGCGGCGACGTGCGGAGATGACGCGCGAGTTGGTTCGCCGATCGGCGTGGGAGTTGTCCTTTGGATGCGCGCGCGCATCCGGGTGAGGATCGGCTCGAGGCGAACGCGTGTGAGCACGCGCATGAGCACGCGCATGAGCACGCGCGCGCGCACACGCACACGCACACAAGCGCGCATGAGCGCGTCGGTGATTGTCGCGACGGCTGATCGGAGTGTCACCTGGCCCGCGGCGCGCGCGCGGGCACGCCACGGGCGATCCCGCGTCCTCAACCCGATGTCGTTGTTTCGCTGCTGCATGG
>JBIIYI010000329.1:0-3923 GCA_044346895.1 Phycisphaerales bacterium | reverse complement strand
CGATAGGCGCTCGTTCAGTTCATGCGTGAGGAGCGCGTTGATGCGGCGGCGATCCTCGGGCGCGGGATCTCCCGGCAGCGAGTCGTCGATGTAGCGCGACCCCGACACGACGTCGCTCGCGCCCGCGCGGATCCGCTCGACGAACGCCGGCAGGCTCGCGGGCTCGTGCTGCTCGTCGCAGTCCATCGAGATCACCCAGTCGTAGCGGCGGAAGTCGGCCCACTCGAGCATGTCCTGCATCGCGCGGCCGTAGCCGCGGTTCTTGCCGTGCCGGATCACCTCGACCGGGTGGCGCGCGACGAGGAGCGGCGTCGTGTCGGTCGAGCCGTCGTCGATCACGAGCACCTCGCCGCCGAAGCCCGCGGCGTGCCGCGCGACCTCGCCGAGCACGCGGTCGACCGACTTCTCCTCGTTGAAGACCGGAATCGCGATGAGGATGCGTGGTTCGTTCGTCATGGTGCGGTCGCGCCCGCGGGCGCGGCACCCTCTTCGACGGACCGCAGCGCTGCGGTTTCAGTCGTCGTGGTCCGAAAGAGCCCGAGGACCCTGCGGGATTCGCTGCGGACCTCCGCCACGACGCCCCGGCCCGGCACCACGAAGAGGCGCGATCGGACGGTCGCGACCGCCACGTCGAGCTCGACGTCGAACTCGAGGTCGAGCGCCACGGCCCGCACGCGGTCGCCGAAGAGGTCGAGGTCGCACTCGCCCGCGATCCGGAGCGAGCGGCGCGTGGTCCCCTCGGCGCGCTTGCGGAGCGCGGGGAGCGTGAGCACCGTCATGGGCGACGTGGCCGAGAGCGCGCGGTCTCCCGACATTTCGGCTGCGAAGAGGAGCGGTGCGGCGAACTCGCTGCGCGAACGGTCGAGGAGCGAATCGACGCGCTCGAGCCTGATGCGGCCGTCGTCGCCTGCGCGAAGCGTCATGCGCTCGCTCGCGCGGCCGTCGCGTTCCTCGCTCCGGATGAGGACGGTGGCTCCGTCCGCCTCCGACCCGTGCGTCATGCGCTCGACGATCTCGCCGCCGACGGGATCTCCCTCGAGGATCTCGTATCGCGCGACCGATCCGGCCGCGCGCACGAGGTCGCGCGCGGACACCGTGCGCACCGTCGGCTCGATCGCGTGGATGGTCAGCGCGCGCGGCGGGGCGATGCCGTCGGGCGTGCCCGCGATCGTCGCCGGAGGCGCCGCGTCGCCCGCCGCGTCGCCCGTCGCGCCGCGCGCGGTCGCGCAACCGGCGAGCCCGACGATCGTCGCGCAGACGACGGCGGCGATGCATGCCGCCGCGTGAACCCGGTTGCGTGCCGCGTCCGTGCGCATCAGTGCACCGGAAGTCCCTTCGACCTCCACAGCGTGCGCAGGTCCTCGAGGTCGATGCGCTCCGTCACCGTGCCGTCGATGTCGGTGCGCCGCACGCGGCGACCCTTCGCATCGAATTCCTGCACGAGCTTCGCCGGCGCGCTCGAGGGACGCGTCTCGAGCCGGAATCCGTCGGCGGTGCGCGTCCACGTCTCGCGCCGCTGCGGGAGCTTCTCTTCGCGCTGGTCGAACGCGTAGTCGGAGAACTCGATCGTCGACGCGCCAGGATCGGGGAGAAGCTGGCCCAGCACGACGAGTTCGGCCTGCGAGACGTAGGCCGGCGGCACGGGCCACGACTGCGGCTCGCGCGACTTCGTCTCGCGGCCCGACGAGATCACCTCGATGCGCGGGCGCGGTTCGCCGACCGAGGGCGCGAAGCGGACGCCGGTCTGCGCGCTCGAGCGGCTCGCGCGCTTGTGGCGCTCGGTCGTGCGCACCGACCACGCCTCGCTCGTGCGGTCCCATGTGACGAAGTAGCGGCTCTGCGCGTCGAGCGTGTGCGTCGGATCGTCGTTGACGACGACGCGCGCGTCGAGCGTGACGAAGAGTCCGGAATCGCGCTCGTCGCCCTTGAAATCCTTCGGATCGCGCGAGGCGTCGACCTCGCCGCGCTTGCCCTCGCGCACGCGCACGAGCGCGTAGCCGAAGTCCTTCTCGCCGCCCTGCGCGTCGGGACGCCACATGCGGTAGCACGCGGGGTCGGGCGCGATCGTCGCGCGCAGGCGCTCCTCGGTGAATCCCGCGACGATCTCGACGCCGCGCGCGAGCAGTTCGAACTTCTCCGCGGAATCCGCGGCCGCGTCGCGCAGCTCGATCGTGGCGAAGGCCCGGTCGAGGAGCGCGCGCGAGCGTTCGAACTCGCCGTCGACGACGAGCGTCGCGAAGACGAGGTAGGCGTCCGGTCCGGTCGGAATGACGAGGTTGCCGCTGATGCCGCGGCCGCCGCCGTCGAGCGGCATCGCGAGATAGACGAGGTGTGCGTCGCGGCCGTCGACGCGGCGGGGTTCGTCGACGAGCACCTCGAGCCCCGCGCTCTTCGTGCGCATCAGCGCGATGTAGTCGTCGCACTGGCTTCGCGCGGTGGTCTCCGCCTTCGACGCGTTGAGCGCCGCCGCCCGGATCCTCCAAGCGGGGGCGTCGCCTCCGTCCGAGAGGAGATAGTTCGGCGGGTTCTTCTCGACGCGGACGGTCGTACCGATCGGAACGCGCATCCGGAAGCCGAGGGCCTCCGCGTCGAGCGGAGCTTCGGCCAGGCCGTCGGCCGGGGCGGGGGATGGCGCGCGGGGCGTGGCTTCTCCGCGAGGCGTGACTTCTCCGCGGGGCGTGGTTTCTCCGCCGGGCGGGGGCGCGGTCGGCGCACGCGACGGGGAGGAACTCTGTGCGGCCAAGACGTCCGAGAACTTCACGGTTTCCGCGTTGGCGATGGGGGTGAGGCCCGGGAAGGACCATCCGAAAGCGGTCGAAAGGAAGGCGGCCGCGGCCAGCGGGGGGAGTGCGCGAGGCATGCGGAAGGCGCAGCTTCGGGAGTCGTGACTGCCGCGGGCGCCGCGGGCGCCGTGGTTGTCACGGGTGCGAATCTCGTTCGACCGAGCGGCGCGGCTCTGATGGAGGGCAGGGTTCGTCATCGCTTCCAACTTCGCTTCCAACTTCGCTTCCAACTTCGCTTCCAACTTCGCTTCCAGCATCGCTTCCTTCAGCCTCGGTCGGGGCTCTCGAGAACGCCGCTCTCGCGATCGCGGCCCTCGCGCGATTTGCCGCGCATGGCCGAGTTTCGCGGGACGCATCCTAGATGATGCCCCGCGCGCGTGCCCCGCGGCGCGTTCCCGGAACCAGCGCGCACGCCGATAACGCGCATGCGTCGTTCGCTCAAGTGTTGGCCGTCGCGTGCATTGACAGCAACGGTGGATTCGCTATCTTGGGCGATTCGCGCCCGAGCGGCCGCGTCTTCGCACGCGTTCGCCCGGGATCGTCTTTCGCAAGTCACGCGTCGCGCATCGTTGTACCGCGCGACGTCGAGTCCGTCAGTCCCCGATGACCCGGCATCGCCGAGTCGAACCAGTCGATCCACGGAGCACAGCTATGAACGGCGGCAAGTTCAGGATTCGCATGGAGGCCTACGACCATCAGGCGCTCGACGCTTCGGCGCGCGAGATCGTCGATCAGGCGAAGCGCACCGGCGCTCGCGTCGCAGGGCCGATTCCTCTCCCGACCCGCCGCGAGATCTACACCGTGAACCGTTCGCCCTTCATCGACAAGAAGTCGCGCGAGCAGTTCGAGATCCGCACCCACAAGCGCGTGATCGACATCACCGACTGGAACCACCGCACGACCGATGCGCTGCAGCGCCTGGTGGTTCCCGCGGGCGTGTTCCTCCGCATCAAGGCCTAAATCGATGCGGCCAAGCACTGGCCGCATCGATGATGGTCCTTCACTCGGCGGCCAAGTACTGGCCGCATCGATGAGGGTCCATCACTCGGCGGCCAAGCACTGGCCGCATCGATGACGGGCCATCACTCGGCGGCCAAGCACTGGCCGCATCGATGAGAAGGATGCAGTGAACGACGCGCG
>JBIIYI010000328.1:0-3929 GCA_044346895.1 Phycisphaerales bacterium | reverse complement strand
AACCTATCCCGCATTTCGTCGGTTGCCCATCCGGATCTTGGAATTTCCATCTTTCGCCGGGACTTTCCGGATGCGACGCCTTCTCTCCCGAAGTGCGGGAGGGTGCGGCGAACGCCGGGAGGATGCGCCGAGACCGCGCGGCACGTGCTGTACCTTGCGTCCATGGGCATCCGCGCCGCTTCCCTTCCTGCGCCGCCGATCGTGCCGGTCGGCGACGCGCGGAAACTCCTCCTCGCCGGATGCGCGCTCGATCGCACCCCGCGGCGCGCGACGCGCGCGAGCGTCCTCGCCACCGTCATGCGGCTCGGCTTCGTGCAGGTCGACAGCATCAACTCGGTCGAGCGCGCGCATCACCTGATCCTCCACGCGCGTCTCGACGGATTCAGCCCGGCGCAGCTCTCGCACCACACCGAGTCGACGCGCCGCCTGTTCGAGCACTGGACGCACGACGCGAGCATCATCCGCAGCGACTGGCTTCCCTGGTGGGTCCACCGCTTCGAGCGGAGCCGCGCGCGCCGCGGACAGAGCGCCTGGATGCGCGCGCGGCTCGGTCCTCGCTGGCGTCGCGTCATCGACGAGGTGCGCGCCGCGATCGCCGGGCGCGGAGCGCTCACGACCCGCGACTTCCCGCGACCCCCGCGCGCCGGCGAGGGCTGGTGGGACTGGTCGCCGCACAAGGCCGCGCTCGAGCATCTCTGGAGGAGCGGAGAGGTCGCGATCGCGGGGCGGCGCGGCTTCGACAAGGTCTACGACCTCGCGGAGCGCGTGCACGGACCGCTCCCGGCGGCACCGACCCGGGGCGCGCTCGTCGCGTGGGCCTGCCGCGAGGCGCTCGATCGGCTCGGCGCGGCGACCACGCGGGAGATCGCGCACCATCTGCACGCGATCGAGCCGCGCGAGGCGGCGGACTGGTGCGCCGCCGCCGCACGTCGCGGCGAGATCGCCACCGTGCGGCTCGAGCGCCGCGGACGCGACCCGCGGCCGGGATACGCCCGGCTCGACTGGCGCCGGGCGGCTCGCGCGGTCGCGCCCGATGCCGCTCCGCGCCTCCTCGCGCCCTTCGACCCGCTCATCCGCGACCGCGCGCGGCTCCTCGAACTCTTCGACTTCGCATACCGCTTCGAGGCGTTCGTCCCCGCGGCGAAGCGGCGGCACGGCTACTACACGATGCCCGTCCTCGTCGGCGACCGCCTCGTGGCGCGGCTCGATCTCGCGACCGACCGATCGGCGGGAACGCTGCGCGTCGACCGATGCTGGACGGAGGACGACACCTCCGCCCGCGCGGGACGGAGCGCCGCCCGGGAATCGGCCGAGCGCCTCGCGGAGCAGCTTGGACATCGACTCGACTTTCGCGCAAGATGACGGTCCACGCGATGGCGCAGGCAGCCGAACGACAATTCCATCCCACGCAGCCCGACGTCTCGGTCGTGATCGTCAGCTACAACACGCGCGACCTCCTCCGCGACGCGATCGGGTCGCTCATGGCGGCCGCGGGTCCGCGCACGCTCGAGACGATCGTCGTCGACAACATGTCGAACGACGGCTCCGCCGACATGGTCGAGCGCGAGTTTCCTGAAGTGCGACTCGTCCGCGCCGAGCGCAATCTCGGCTTCGCGGGCGCGAACAACCTCGCCTTCGACCTCGCGCGCGGCCGCTTCCTCTACTGCCTGAACCCCGACACGGTGAGCCACGAGGGCTCGATCGACGCGCTCGTGCGCGTGCTCGAGGAGGATCCGCGCATCGGCTACGTCGGACCGAAGCTCCTCAACGCCGACGGCACCCACCAACTCTCCGCGTACCGCTTTCACCGGCTCTTCTCCGGCTTCGTGAGCTGGTCGATGCTCGGGCTCGACGGCCGATTCCCGCACTCGCCGCACGCGCTCTCGCTGCACCACGCCTACGGATGCGACGCGCGCATCCAGGCCGAATGGCTGCTCGGCGCCGCGATCCTCGCGCGGCGCGAGGCGATCGAGACGGCGGGCGGCTACGACGAACGCTTCTTCCTCTACGCGGAGGAGGTCGAGTGGTGCCAGCGCATGCACGACTCCGGCTGGATCGGCTGCTACGCGCCGGAGGCGGTCGTCACGCACATCCGCGGCGCGAGCACCTCGCATCTCGACCACACGCACGCGTTCAACGGACACAACCCGAGGCTGCTCGTCGAGAGTCACCGCAAGCTCGCGCTGCGCACGCTCGGCCCCGTCGGCCTCGTCCTGTCGCAGGCCTCGCATCTCGCGGGCGTCGCGCTCGCATGGTCGCGCAACCTGCCCGTCCTTCCCGGTGCGAGCGCCGAAAAGCGGCGCAAGGCGGCGCTGTGGATACGCTACCTCCTCTTCCCCTCGAGCTTCCGACCGAAGGCGAAGCGCGCATGAGCGGTACGGACGTCGCTCAAGATCAGGCTCGCATCGCGATCGCCGTCGCGACGCGGCGGCGGCCCGACGGACTCGCGCGTCTCCTCGCGTCGCTCTCGACACTCGAGATCCCCGACTCGTGCGCGATCGAGGTCGTCGTCGTCGAGAACGACGAACCGCACGCGCGACCGCTGCCCCCCTGCGCGCTTCCCGTGCGGCGGGTCTTCGAACCAACGCAGGGAATTCCCATCGCACGCAACCGGGCGATCGACGAGGCGGCGCCGACCGCGGACTGGATCGTGTTTCTCGACGACGATGAAACGGTCGAGCCATCGCTCGTCGCGCGGCTGCTCGCGGCGGCGCGCGCAGCGAAGGCGCCCATCGCGACCGGTCCCGCGCTTCCGCGCTTCGAGCCGGGCTCGCCCTCGTGGGCCGCGCGAAGCGGCGCGTATGAACCCGTGCGCCACGCGCATCTCGCGCGCGTCCCCTACGCCTTCACGAACAACGTGCTCTTCGACGCGCGCCTCGTCCGCGGCGACGACGCGCCGCGCCTCGACGAGCGCATGCTGCACACGGGCGGCAGCGACCGCGAGTTCTTCGCGCGCCTCGCGCGCGCCGGACACGCGATCGTCTGGGCCGACGACGCGATCGCCTACGAGTGGTATCCGCCCGCGCGCGCGACGTACCGATGGCTCTTCCAACGCTCGCTTCGACTCGGGACGGTCGCGCCGGCGACGGAGTCGATGTTCGAGGCGCCCGCGCGGGACGCGACCCCACGACGCCTCCCGATGCGGGCCCGCATCGCGCTCTGCTGGCGCGCCGCGCGCTTCGCCGCGCGCGCCGTCGTGCGCGCCGTCCGCCGGATCGGCGATCCGCCAAGCGCGCTCGCGCTCGCCTCGTGGGACGTGGGCCGCTCGGCCGGCCTCGTGCTGGCGGCGCTCGGATTCGCCTACGAGGAGTACCGGTCGCGATGAACGCGCCGCGCATCACCGTCCTCGTCGCGACGTTCCGCAGACCCGTCGGTCTCGAGCGCGCGCTGCGCAGCATCGCGGCGCAGCGGCTCGAACCGCATCGGCACCTGCACGCGATCGTCGCGAACAACGATCCCGCGGATCCGGCGCCGCGGGAGATCGTCGCGCGCGTCGCGTCGGAAACGGGGCTCGCGGTCGAACTTGTCGACGCCGCCGATCGCGGCGTCGCGCACGCGCGCAACCGCGCGCTCGCCGCTGCGGAGGGGAAGTTCGACCTGATCGCATTCCTCGATGACGACGAGGAGGCGCCCGAAGGCTGGCTCGCCGCGCTTCTCGCGACGAAGGCGCGGTTCGGCGCCGACGTCGTCACCGGCGGCATCGTCCCGCGCTTCACTGCGGAGCCGCCCCGATGGGCGATCGAGGGACGCTTCTTCGCGCGCCCCGAGCGCGCGACGGGCACCGTACGCCCGTGGGCGTTCACAGGCAACGTCCTCTTCGACGCATCGCTTCTCGCGCGGCTTCCGGGCTGGTTCGACGGACGATTCACGCAGGGCGAGGACCGCCACTTCTTCGCGCGCCTCGCTGCGACGGGCGCGAAAATCGTCTG
>JBIIYI010000327.1:0-3935 GCA_044346895.1 Phycisphaerales bacterium | reverse complement strand
GCCGACGCGCTCGCGGACGATGGCAGCACGGTGAATGGGTTCCGCTCCATCGACGAGCGGAGTTCGCGCGCGTCGGCCGACGGCGATTGCCGACGCAACGTGCGGACGTCGAGGAATGCGTGACCGCCGTCATCCCAGCGGAAGGTGATGCCGCGCTCGCGCGCGACGTCGAGGTGGACCGGGCGCGGGCCGCCGGCGCCGTGGGGTTCGAGTGCTGGCCGGTCGGACATCGGGCGCGCATCGTAGCCCGCGGATGCCCACCGTGGCTCTGCCGTGGGTCTGCGGCGCGCCTGCGTCGCGCCCGCGTCGCGCCCACGCCGAGCCCGCCATGCGCCCGCCATGCGCCCGCGCGGGTGCTACCTTCCGCGCATGGACACGTCGTGGCGAAGGATCGCACATACGGAAATCCCCGACGCCGTCGGCGTGGCTGCTCCGGGCGCGTTCGCCTGCGCCCACCGTGTCGGGGAAGACGAAGTCAGCGCGCTCGTTCCGCATGCGAACAACATCGTGATCCTCGGCTGGATCGATCGCATCGCGGAACTCCACGGCGCCCACGCCGGCGCCGCACGAGAGACGGTCGCGCGCGACGGCCGCATGTGGTTCGTCGCGCGACATGAGATCGACTACCTCGGCGAGAGCTTCGTCGGCGACGCGCTGGTGATCGCGACGTGGATCGAGAAGCTCGGCCGCACGAGCCTCACGCGCGCGACCGTGATCGCGCGCGCGGATGACGGCCGCCCGCTCGTCCGCGCCTCCAGCCGCTGGGCATTCGTCGATCTCGCGACGCGGAAACCCGCGGCGATTCCCGATGCGGTGCGTCAGGCGCTGATCGGGGCGTAGGGCATCGAAGCCGGCGTCCACAGACTCTCGCTGCGAGGTCCCAAACGATGTAAGGAAGAAGGCATCCTGAAACAGGGAAAGGCGGCACGAGGAGACTCAGAGTGGGTTCCTCGCGACACGGAACCCGATGCCGTTGAACGTGCTGTCCGGCGCGTAGCTGCCGCGATTGGAGGAACGCGCGCCGCCCGAGCCGCTGGCCCAGGAGCCGCCGCGCAACACGCGCTCCGTGCCGGTCGCAGGCCCCGTGGGGTTCGACGACGGGCTCGACGCGTAGTAGCTCGACGAGTACCAGTCGCTCACCCACTCCCACACATTGCCCGACATATCGTGGAGGCCGTAGCCGTTCGCGAGTTTGCCGCCGACCGGGCGCGTCTGGCTCAGCGCGTTCGAGTCGACCCACGCGATGTTCCCAACCAGCGCGTCGTCGTTCGTGCCGCTGAGGTACCCCGTGAAGCCGTGGAACGCCGTCGTCGTGCCCGCCCGGCACGCGTACTCCCTCTCGGCCTCGGTCGGCAGGCGCAGTCCCGAGCCCGAGAGGAAGCCACTGGAACCCGCGATCATGGTCCACCTGACCTGCTCGACGGGCCGGTTCGGGACCTGCGCAGCCGGAACCTCTGCGCTCGCGCTCTGGAAGTACGACGGATTCGACCCCATCCGCGCCTGCCACTCTGCCTGCGTCACCTCGTAGCGGCCCAGGTAGAACGCGCTCGTCAGCGTGACCGCGTGGACCGGGTTTTCGTTGGACTGGCACGCGTCCGCATTCGACGCCGAGCAGCCCATGTTGAAGGTCCCCGGCGGAATCAGGACCATCTCGATGCCCGTCCCGTTGTCGCGGACGCGCCACGGGTAGCCCGTCGCGATGATCGCGTTGCGCAGCGCGGCATCCGTCACGACCGCGGGGTCGGGGTTCTGCTCGAGCACCGTCGCCCAGGAAAGCGGCCCGCAGGAACTGCCCCACACGGCCAGCATGTTCGACAGGTCGGCGGCGTCGACCGCCCCGCTTCCATCGATGTCCGCGACGCAGCCGAAGCACGGCCCCCACGCGCCGAGCAGCAGCGAGAGATCCGACGCACCGACCGAACCGCTTTCATCGAGGTCGGCGCGGCACTGGGGCGTGCACAAGCCGCAGGCCGTGAGCGCAGCGGTCGCGCAGACGCTGTCCCACTGCTGCTCGCAGCAGTACGGATCGGCCCCGCAGACCACGGTGCAGCACGCTGCATCGTCGCAGTAGGGGCCGGACTTCGGCGTGCAGCAGCTTCCTGCGAGCGGCCCACCGCACTCCCGTACGCAGAGTTCCGTGGCCCCGCTCACGCAGTAGGCATCCCACTGGTTGCTGCAGCAGTACGGATCGACCGCGCACACCGTGCTGCAGCACTCGGGCGTATCGCAGTACGGGGTCGGGTGGGCGACGAGGCAGTCGCCGTTCGATGGGTTTCCGCAGTTCGGGCAGGTCGTGACGGCAGCCTGCGCGCAAAGCTCATCCCATTGGGTGGAACAGCAGAACGGATCCGCCGCGCAGACGATCTTGCAGCAGCCTGCGTCGTCGCAGGAGGGCGTCGTCTGCACGGCGAAGCAACTGCCGCTCGATGGAGTTCCGCACTGCGCCTCTGCGACAGGCGCTGCCGCAAGCGCGAGAGCCACGACGGCAAGCCCGAGGCCGTACCCGCGGAAACGCACCGCACGAGAGATGCGCGAAAGAACGCCTGAGGGTCGGCCCGGTTCAGAACTCGATTGGAAGTCGGCCATGGCGCATGCTCCTTCTCGGAACCGCCGCAGCAGCACGACCGGGTGAATCGCCCCGGCGGCGCGCCGATGCCGGCGTCCAACCGTTACTACCGAAACTCCCCTCGAATCCCTCAGAAATCGTCGCGAGGCGCACCCCTTCGGCGGGGATCTCAGCTTCCTGATCGAAGTCAGCGCGCGGCACTGCGAGCCTCCGATCGCTCACGTCGCGGGGCCCATGTCACGGCACACCCTGCCACCTCGCCCCTGTGGCCTCGCCCCCGCCATCTCGACCCTGCGACCTCGCCCCTGCGCCATCGCCATAGATGATGGCGCGAACGGAACTCCATCGGCGCCGTCGCAAGTGGATCGCCACCGACCGGATTCCCGGCGCGTGGCGACCTGCGTGTCTTCGGGCCGCGGGGTGCGCATGGCAAGCCCGAACCCCGGCCTCGCTCCTGGACCCCTGACCTCCCGCAGCGCAACCGCCGCTCCGCCAATCCCGGGCGATCACTCGCCGCGCAAACGCGTGGCAACCTCCGCTGCAAAGCACCGTTCTTGCAAACTACGGATCGGATGTTGATGTGCAAGGCCGATCGAACGCTCCGACTATCGCGACGTGCTGGAGCGCTCGCAACCTGCTCGCTCCCGCGTGGACCCCCGCAGAGGGAGCCGCCGTGCGAGCACCCCGGATCAGGTGGGCTCGATCGCAGAGGACTCGGAAAAGTTCGCAGTTGCAGCCGATGCCTCTCGCCATGGTCACCCCTCAAGCCACGGCGCGCTTCACCGCATCATGCCAGTTCAACGATGCGCTGCCCCGACTCGAATGCGGCCTCGATCGACGCCAAAGACCTCGTGAAAACCTCGTGGAGGCGCTCTCGTCGGCAGTTTCCAATGCGTACCCAGAGCAACCTTCCGCGGTCGCCGCCACGGTTTGCCAGGAAGAACAGGTCCTCGTCCTTGCTCACCACGATTCGCTCTTCGCGCGCGGCCCATGACCAAAGCACCTCATCACTCGACGAATCGAGGCCGACCATCCCAACATGCACGCTGTCGTGGCCTGCTTCCGCAAGCAACCGCGACAGGCTCGGCGGAAGTTGGTTGTCGACGACAAACCTCATGCGACCCGCACGACCGCATGACTCGTCTGGAGGGCCGCGTACGCGATCGCGGCAAGCACATCATCGCGCTCGAGCGCGGGATAGTCGGCCACGACCTCGTCGATGGTGGCGCCATGGGAAAGAAGTTCAAGGAGGTCGGAGACGCGCATCCGACTTCCGCGGATGCAGGGGCGACCGCCACACTTGCCGGGCTCGATGGTGATTCGATCGAGAAGCGACTGGCTCATGCGGTCACTATATCAACCCCCGCAC